>NZ_JAUBUB010000010.1:6778-88080 GCF_036705265.1 Microcoleus sp. B4-C2 | reverse complement strand
CCGTCTTTTTTGGACGGGCGGGACGCCCATCCCACAATAACAATTAAAATTGTAAGTTATTTAATTCGCGATCCTTAGCTAACCAGACGGGAATCCCCCTTCTTCCTGACATCCGTTAAATCTGACATCTTGCAACAATATCAATAAGAGGATTTTTCGTGGGGTCGGGCGGGTTTAGAGAACCTATTTGCAAGCTTTAAGGCTGTTGGCGAACCCGCCCCTACGGCTAATTGAGAATGGTGCAAGATATCTGTTAAATGCGTTGCAGAATTCCTTCTTTTTATGGCAGCCAAAAATCGGGAATGAAAGTTTTAGTCATACTGCGAGTAAACTGATTAATCTTTCGCCCAATTTGAATGTGCGGTTCATCAGCTTCCACGGGAATAATTGTCGCTTTGTTTCCGATTCCGAAACGCGAAATTACCAAATTTGCCGCTTCCAAACCAGTAACATAAGCCTTTTCCTGCGACCAAGAACCGTGGCGGGTCACAACCCAATCGCCGCTCATAAATACATTATCATAACTTGTTACCGCTGGCAACAAATACTGATAGCTGCCAGGGGCAAAATGCGTCACAGCCCGCGACAGCCGAATCGCGCTGCTGTCAATTACTTTTGCCTCCCGAAAAGCCGGAATGCAAGTCGCTAAATCCCGCTGAACTAAGGAAACTATTTCCTCATCTTTTAGGGGAATTAATTGGTTTGCGTGATAAAAGTCAGCTTCGACAACTGTTCCCGGTTCGTCTCGAAATTCGTCGTGCAAAGCATTCAAATCAAAAAACGTCCATCCCGTAGTTGAACTAAATCCAAAACAGGCATTAGAAGGCAGGGGAATGTCAATTTTTCGGTCAAACCACAGGCGAACAGCTAACACGTCAACGGCACCCAAATTCATCGCGTCCCGAAACTCTTGGCGACTTTGCAAAGCTGGGCTGCTGCTGATAATTTTTTGCATTCCGGTGACGCCAACTGCAAAAATAACTGCATCTGCATCGAAGGTTTCTTCGCCGCAAACAACGCCTGTGGCTCGGTTGTTGCTGTCAACTCTTAAATCAGTAACTCGCTGCTTTGTCAATACTTTTGCACCGAGTTTTTCCAGGCGATCGACCCAGGGACGAAAGATTTTTTCTCCGACAGTTCCGCGACACCAAACTACATCAAAATCCGGTTGGTGTGCTAATATGAAATAATACAGCATTCCTAAAGCTGCGGCGGCCGAACATTGTTCTCCGGGTGCAAATAAACCTACTAATAACATTGGCTCAAAAGCATCGCGGTAGAGTCTTGCAGAAACGCCAAACTGTTTGAAGAGTTCGCGGGCTGTGACGCGATCGTACCGGCGCCAAGCTTCGTCGGAATTGTCGAAATCTAGGACGGCGTAGAGTAAGGGCAACGCTGAAAGCCGATCGACTAATGGCAGCCTTTTAAATCTGGTGTAAAGAAAGGTTCCTAACGGTGTGGGAAGGCGCGGTTCGTCCTGAAAAATTGGCGATTCTACTTCCAATCCCGCGGGTGAATACTGACAAGAACGAGTCCAAGGTGTGAAGGGATCGAGTCCTAATTCCTTGACTAAGGAAAAGATATTTTTGTAGGGATACCAGAAGCCATGAATCCCAGCTTCTACGGAACGCCCGCCGGCGGTTTTCCACCCTGCAACTAAGCCACCCGGATAAGGGCCTGCTTCTAGCAGGGTGACATCATAGCCTTGCTGGGCTAGGTGATAGGTAGCGCCTAAACCGGCCCATCCTGCACCGACGACGACTATTTTGGGGGTTGACGATTCTGCTGACATTGCGTACCTCTTGATAATTTATTAATGATGACATAATTCATAAAATGCGGATTTGATATAAAATGTGTTGCATTATGTGCTAAATTTCGCTTGAGTAAATAATGAGTGTCAAAAACCGCCAGCAAACTAACCTGTTGCTGCTCTTATTTCCCGCTACAGCCTGGCTGATGGTTTTCTTCATTTTGCCCGTGCTAATTGTACTGTTGTACAGTTTCTTAGAACGCGGTACTTACGGCGGTGTTACTTGGATATTTACTCTCAGCAACTACCAGCGTTTGTTCAGTGGACTTTTCTTAGGAGTAATTGGGCGATCGCTCTGGCTGGCTTTTCTAACAACAGCCACTTGCTTGTTAGTTGGCTATCCCCTCGCATTCTTCATCGCCACCCGTTCTCCCCGCTGGCGCAATGCTTTGCTTTTGCTGGTAATTATTCCATTTTGGACTAATTTTTTAGTGAGAACCTACGCTTGGATCATACTCCTGCGTAGCGAAGGAGTAGTTAACACAGCCTTGCAAAGCTTGCAAATTATTAGCGAACCGTTAAATTTGCTTTTTACGCCTTTCGCTGTGGCGATCGGTCTTATTTACGGCTATTTACCTTTCATGGTTCTGCCTTTATATTCTAGCATAGAACGCTTCAATTTTTCATTGGTAGAAGCCGCTCACGATTTAGGCGCAAATGATATTCGCACTTTTTGGCGCGTATTTTTACCATTAACAACTCGCGGTATTGTGGCAGGCTCTATTTTAGTTTTTGTTCCCGCTGTCGGCGCTTTCATCACACCGGATATATTAGGTGGTTCTAAAACAGTTATGGTGGGGAATTTGATTCAAAATCAGTTTATGAAAGCCCGCGATTGGCCGTTTGGATCGGCGCTTTCTATGCTGTTGACGGTAATCATATTGATTCCTGTGTTAATTTACTTCCGCGTGTCTGACGAAACTTAAACAGGTAGATTGAGATTTACAGTTGGGTGGGGGCGGGTTTATGAGATTATTGGTCTTAGGCACAGATTGTCTGTAAAACCCGCCCCTACAGGCGAACCTATTTTTGACTAATGACTAAACTAGACTTGCTCGTGCGGGCGATCGGCAAAAAGTGGCTTTGGGTACAAGCTGTACTAGCATTAGCCTTTCTTTACTTGCCAATTCTCATCTTAATTATTTACTCCTTTAACGCCTCCAGATTCAATGCCGTTTGGCGCGGCTTTACCCTAGATTGGTATCGCAGTTTGTTTAGCAATGCAGGCGCGACGATTGCTACGAGTAGCAGTGCCGGAATCTGGACAGCACTTAACAACAGCTTGCTAATTGCAGCTATTTCGACGGTGTTAGCGACAATTTTTGGTACAATGCTCGCGTTAGCACTCGAACGCTTTCATTTTCCGGGGCGCAAAGCTGTAGAAGCTTTACTGTTTTTGCCGATTATCATGCCCGAAATTACGATCGGCATTTCGCTGCTAGTTTTCTTTACCCTAGTATTTCGGATCGTAGAAAATCTCACGGGAATTCGCCTCAATCTCGGCTTACCTACTGTAATTATCGGTCACGTTGTCTTTAATATTTCCTTTGTGACTATTACTGTCAGGGCGCGTTTGGCGGAACTAGATCCTCAATTAGAACAAGCAGCTTTTGACTTAGGCGCTAACGAATGGCGGGCTTTTTGGCGCATCACTCTCCCTCTGATTTGGCCCGCTATTTTCAGCGCGGCACTGCTGGCTTTTACTCTGTCGCTAGACGATTTTGTCGTGACATTTTTTACCACCGGCGTCGGTTCCATGACGCTACCATTATTTGTTTATGGCATGATAAAATTCTCAGTGACGCCAGCGATTAATGCCATTTCAACTTTGATGTTGTTGGCTTCCTTGTTGCTGGTTATATCATCTCTCAAAGTTCAGAAAAGTTAAAAAAATTGCTTTCTGTGTCATAATTATTTTTGTCTGCAACTAACCAAACCTATGAAACGCCTGCTGACTTTCCTACTTTTGTTTGTGATGAGTGCAACGGTGGCTTTCGGCTGTAGCCGCACAGGTGGCAACCAACAGCAAGTGCTCAGCATTTACAATTATGCAAGTTATATCGCTCCAGAAGCGATCGCCCAATTCGAGAAAGAGAACAATGTTAAAATTCAATACGACACTTTCGAGAACAGCGACGCACTCTATGCCAAACTCAAACAGGGCAACCCCGGTTACGACTTAATATTTCCCGCCGATTACATGGTGAAAGTCATGATCGCAGAAAATCTAATTGAGCCGCTGAATTTAAACAATATTCCCAACAAGAAAAACCTAGAACCTAAGTTTATTAATCAAGCTTTTGACCCTGGGAATAAATATTCCCTGCCCTACCAGTGGGGAACGATGGGAATTGGCTACAACACGAAAGAAACAAAGGGCGCTATCAACAGTTGGGCGGTGATGTTCGACCCAAAATATACCGGAAAAGTCGCGTGGCAAGACGATGCCAGATACACATTAGCAGGAGTTTTAATGTATTTAGGGTTTGACCCAAATACAACCAATCCCGAAGAGATTAACAAAGCCCGCGATTTGCTGATTAAAAGTAACAATATCATTGCAGCTTTTGTCCCCGACACCGGGCAAAATATGCTAGATCAAGGAGAAGTAAATTTGACAATGGAATGGAGCGGTGATATTTTCCAAGTGATGACAGAAAATCCTAATCTCCGTTACGCTATTCCCAAAGAAGGAACAATCATTTTTTCGGACAACATGGCTATTCCCAAAGGTGCGCCCCAGAAAGAGTTAGCGGAGAAATTTATTAACTTTATTTTGCAGCCAGAAGTCGGCGCCCAAATTTCCAATTTTACCCACTTCGGATCGCCCAACAAAGCAGCAATTGATCAAGGTTTAATCGACCCGAAAGATTTGAATAATCCTCAAATTTACCCGCCGGCTGAGGTGTTTGGCAAAATGAAATTATTGGAGGATGTCGGGAAAGCAACTGCATTGTACGATCGAGCTTGGACGGAAGTTAAAGCAGGGGCCGGAAAGTAGATATAAAACAGGTTTCTGCCGGGGCTGGTTTACTTAATTTTTTAGCTTGTTTTGGAGTTGCACCATTCTCAAGAACAGGCAAGATGCCTGTTCCACAAAGAATAAATTTCTTGTGGAACGGGCAAGATGCCCGTTCCTAAACCAGTAATTGAGAATAGTGCAAGATATCAGTTTAACCGGACTCGAACTCAGATTTTTATACTCACACATACTAACACAATGCACTCTGTCGAAGTTTTAGAAGTTTCCAAAGTATTTAAAAGTGCCCGCAGTCAAGATTTCTTAGCTGTAGATAACATCAACCTGCAAATTTACGATCGAGAATTCTTTTCTTTACTCGGCCCTTCCGGCTGCGGCAAAACTACAACTTTGCGAATGATCGCCGGTTTTGAAATTCCCACAGCAGGCGAAATTTACATTCACGGCCAACCGATGCAAAATCGCCCGCCATTTCACCGCCCAGTAAATACGGTATTTCAAAACTATGCTTTATTTCCGCACATGACAGTAGCACAAAATGTCGCTTTTGGGTTGGAAATGGAGAATTTGCCTCAGCAAACAATTCGCGATCGCCTTGCTGAAGCCTTAGCATTAGTGCAGTTAACCGAGGTAGGAAAACGCTATCCCCGCCAACTGTCAGGGGGACAGCAACAGCGAGTAGCACTAGCAAGAGCATTAGTCAAACAGCCGTCTGTTTTGCTGTTGGATGAACCCCTAGGAGCGCTGGATTTAAAATTGCGTAAAGAGATGCAATTAGAATTAAAAAAAATGCAGCGAAAATTGGGAATTACGTTTATTTATGTAACTCACGATCAGGAAGAAGCACTAACGATGTCGGACAGAATTGCAGTGATGGATGGAGGAAAACTGCAACAAGTCGGGACGCCTGTTGATATTTATGAATATCCTAAAACGCGGTTTGTTGCTGATTTTATTGGCGATAGCAATTTTTTAAGTGGTCGAGTAGTAGAAAAGCAAAACGGTAAAATAATCGTGTTGGTTGACCAGGAGTTGCCCGTGTTAGTTGCGACAGCAGAATATCTGCCCGCCGGGAAAGTTGTCACCCTGGTATTGCGGCCAGAAAAAGCTGCTATTTATCCTGCTAATTATGACGCTGAAAATACCTGGCCCGCAATAGTAGAAGAGGCTATTTATATTGGCACTGATACGCGCTATACGGTGCGGTTGACTGCTAAAAGTTCGATCGCCCTTCGCCGACAAAACTTGCACAGAGATGACTTGCAGCGACACCAAGTCGGCGACAGCGTTCGAGTTGCCGTGCCGCCGGAAAGTATTTGCATTTGTTGACAGTCAAGCGGGCTGAAGCCACTGAGATTCTTTGGAAGATTAGACCTCTTGCAAAAATAGCTGGGACGGGCAAGATGCCCATCCCACAAAAAGTTTTTTTTCTTGTGGGATGGGCATCTTGCCCGTCCGAAAATTTGCTTAAAAGGACTTTTGCAAAAAGTCTATTGAGGAGCCGATTGAAGATGTACTTCCTTCCCGGTAGGAGATAATCTACTTCTTCCTTCTGCTTCCTCCTTCTTCCTTCGCGTTTTTCGCGTCTTCGCGGTTCAATAATATAGACAGTATTGGTGCTAAACTCGCGTTTGACTTTGCAAAATTTCCTCCAACAGCCGCTCTTGACTTTTCGCAGGTTCCTTGCAAGTCAAACACTCGCAAACTAACCCGATAACACCTTCAGGCAAATCAGCCTCAATCTGACAGACAGCAGTCGGATAATACTGCGAAATCAACCCAGCAATTTGATCGGGAGTCGTGCGAATCAGGGTAGAATGCTGATACCAGTCGATCGCCGAAAGTAGACTCGGACAAGCTTGCGGAGCATCTTGTACAATACTGCTGAAAGCTTGCAAACCTTGCTCCGCGCGATCGAGATATTCCAAATTCGGGCCCAACAGCGCGAGGCGAACCAAAGATGCGATCGCAATTCCATTCGCCGCCGGAGTTGCATTGTCTATATAGCTGCGTTCCCGCACCAACAAATCTCCGCTAGCATCCTTAGCAGTATTGTAATATCCTCCCAATTCCACGCTCCACAAAAACTCATCAAATTCTTCTTGCACCTGCACAGCTTTCTCCAACCAAAACTGAGAATTCGGCAACTGTTTTGCCTCTTCCCCGTTGCCTAAAGTCAAACTCGCTTGGTGCAAATCCAACAAAGCTTTCACAAACAAAGCATAATCTTCCGACTGCGCGGTAACAGCAGATTGTCCGTCATAATTCAACCGCTGAAACCGCCCATCCGTCCACTGATTGTCTAAAATAAAATTAGCCGCTTTCACAGCTAATTCTAGATATTCCCAATTTCCAAAAACAGCCGCCGCGCGGGCCAATCCCGAAATCATTAAGCTATTCCAAGCAGCAATCATTTTCGTGTCAGTAACTGCGGGAATTCTACCCGGCCAACTGTCATTTTTAGCTTCTTGATTGTTGCGAGCTGGCGGAAAGGTTTTTACAGTATCGGGATTGCCACCGTAGCGAACTTGAAAGAGTTTAGCCAAAGCCGTTTCTACTGTATCGCTTAGTTTTCCCGGATGGCGGCGCTGCAAGACATTCTTGCCTTCAAAATTGCCGCTGCGACTAACAGTAAACTGTGCTTTAATTTCCGCCAATTCCTCAGCAGTTAATAGTTGTTCCAGTTCGGCATAAGTCCAGATATAAAATGCTCCTTCTTCCGGTTCAACTTCCTCTGAAGTGTTAAAGCTGTCGGCATCCTGTGCAGCATAAAAATAGCCTGTTGGCGCAATCATTTCTCGCTTCAACCATTCTACTGTCCCCGCGATCGCACTTTCAAAAGCGGGTTCTTGTATTCCCGCGCTCCACAAATTTGCTAAATACTCAACAATTTGACCGTTGTCGTAGAGCATTTTTTCAAAGTGTGGCACAGTCCAAGTCGCATCAACCGTATAGCGGTGAAATCCGCCTCCTACGTGGTCATAAATACCGCCCAATGCTAAGTCTAATCCGCGCTGAGTGCAGACTTGTTTGCTGTCGTATTTTGACTCAAAATTAAATCGCGTTCCCCGCAGTGCTAGCTCAGCATAAGGTATCATCGGAAAACTGGGGCCGGGGTTGCTGCCCGCAATAATTCCGGTGTTGAGTTCTAAGCCTTTTTGGAAGAGTTCGCGATTTAATTCGGCGGTTACTCCTGACAGCGCTGCCGTCTGTTGGAGGTTGCCTAAAATCTCTGCTTTGAAGGCTTCTACTTTGCCTTTTTCTGTGTCGTAAAAGCGGCGAATTGCTTGCAAAACTTCTAAAAATCCGGGGCGTCCGTAGCGCGGTTCTACGGGGAAATAAGTGCCTCCGTAGAAGGGAACTCGCTCGTCTGGAGTGAGAAAAACGTTGAGCGGCCAACCGCCTTGACCGGTCATCATTTGCAAGGTTTGCATATAAATGCTGTCGATATCCGGGCGTTCTTCGCGATCGACTTTTACCGGTATAAAATGCGAATTCATGTATTGGGCGATCGCGCGATCGGAAAATGCTTCTCCTTCCATCACCGTACACCAGTGGCAGCTAGAGTAGCCAATTGACAGGAAAATCGGTTTATTTTCGCTTCGGGCCGTTTCTAGGGCTTCGTCGCACCAGGGCCACCAGTCGATCGGATTTTCGGCGTGTTTCCGCAGGTAAAGGCTTTGGGATTGAGCAAGACGGTTGACCATAATCAAATCTACTTTTACTCGTGCTGGGTAAGCTTGTCATACCAATTTTTTATGAGGCCCCGTAGAATCTGATCCCCCCTAGCCCCCCTTAATAAGGGGAGTAGGGGGTGGGACAAGATTCCGCTCAAAGTCAACCCCTACTCCCCTTCTTAAGGGGGATTTAGGGGGATCGAGATATGTGCAACTTCACATTAAATTGGTATCAGTCCTCTAGCAGTTTAGCGCGAGATGTTTTAGTTGAGTTGTTGCTGATCATTATGTTTTAATATTAAGGCTGATTATCTCGATCTAATATGAGCTTATCATCTCGGAGAACCTTCAATCAACAGCTAGGACAATTTTTGCTGAGTGCTGCTGTTCCTCCTGCTGTTATCAAACTGTACCAAACTGAAGATTCGGAGCCAGCTTTATTAGAAACTAATCTTAACAATTTGCTGGCTAAAGCAGACCCAGAAATAGAATTATTAGTCCCGACCTTTTTAGGTAACGACAAGCGTCGGTTCTACGGCAGAGGTGTTCCGAAAAGCTTGAAGTTAATCGACAAATTTCAACTCGGCAGCGGCCGGACTTTTCTGGGAAGGCGGTCTGTAGTTTGGAGCGGTGCCGGTTGGACAGGACAGCCGACAATTACCAGAGACGGGGGAAAAACTTATTTAATTATAGGTGCTTATGACCACAATTTGCGAAAAATAGATATTGCTACTAATAAAGAAGTTTGGCGCTATAAATTTGATGATGTAATCAAAGGTTCATCAACGATTTATATCGATCAAAAAGCTAGCCCCGAAAACAGAATTGTAATTTTGCAGGGAAGCCGCAGTGGCGGTGGTGGCAAAAGTATCGTGCCGAGTTTTAGGGCAATATCTTTTAGAACTGGCAAGGAACTTTGGAAATTAGACATCAGGAAAACGCCCAGCTACAGCCGGGATAATGACAGCAGCGCTTTGTACATCGGCGGTGGCGTTTTGTTCAATGCGGGGGAAAATGCGATCGGCTATTTTCTCGATAGTTCCACAAGCAATGCAAAAATCAAACAAGGCATCAAGCAGCCAAATATCTTGTCAGAAGTACAGCTTTATGCAGCAGGAGATATCAGAAAGCACGGCGGCAACTTGGTAGCGGAATCATCGCCATCAAGGCTCAAAGATAGAATATTTATAGCTGCTGGTTCCGGTCATATTTACGGTATTAGCATTGCAACTAAAAAGATTGTTTGGGATTTTTATACTGGTTCAGATTTGGATGGAAGTGCAGTAATTTCTAAATCAGGTAAACTGTTTTGTGCCATTGAAAAACAATACATTCAGGGCAACGGCGGAGTGCTGAAGCTGAATCCAAATAAAGAACCGAATG
Source organism: Microcoleus sp. B4-C2 (assembly GCF_036705265.1). Taxonomy (NCBI): domain Bacteria; kingdom Bacillati; phylum Cyanobacteriota; class Cyanophyceae; order Oscillatoriales; family Microcoleaceae; genus Microcoleus; species Microcoleus sp. B4-C2. The sequence continues at coordinate 78,227 of NZ_JAUBUB010000010.1, read as the reverse complement.
CCAGCGTCGAATGGTTTTTGCCGACGGGGAATCGCCGAGTTTCTAGCTGGGAAGGCGGGATAATTGGCTCGGTGGCTTTGAATGATGAGTACAATCCAGGGGAGTTTCCGGCGCTGTTTGCCACAAATGCACTCGACGGCAATTTGTACATCGGTTCCCAAGATATGATTACAGGTAAAAAAACTTTTGTGCCTTGGCGAAACCAGTCTTACGATACTCCGGTAATAGTATTTAAAAAAGCGATTGGTTCTTCAATTTCAACTCCGATTTTTACCGATGGCAATAAACTGATCAGTGCGGGATACAACGGTGTTTATTTGTTCAATTTGAATTGGGAACGAGCGAAGTCGGGGGATCAGAATGCTTTGAGAAATGCTAAAGGGGAGTTTTACCGTTTGAAAGTAATAGAATCGGGGAGATTTAAGCCGGGTTTGTCTTTTGAGGCGACGCCTGTAGTTTGGGACGGAATTGTGAGGATTTGCGCGAGGGATGGCTGGATGTATACTTTGGGTTAGTTATGGGTGTTTTGTACCTCTATCGGGAACAGGCAAGATGCCTGTTCTTAAAAGGGTGTTGAAATCCGCCAATGCCACTACCTGCCGTTTAACTGCGCTTATATCTTTCATATAAAGGATGTCAGGAATTATCCGAAACCTGTTATAGCAATCCTCGCATCATTTGTGAATTTCTTACTCCCTCCCCTTACTAAGGGGAGGGTTGGGCTGGGGTAAAAAATTTACGACTTATTTAGGATTAATCTAGCAGCAGTACACGGGCTTGATTGGTCGCTGTTGATTTTACTAAGGTGGGGCTTGGGATTGTCGCTGAATGCTGGGAATGTCGATCGAACTGAAGGGAAAGAGTACGAAAAAACGTTTCAACTGTGGCGGTAGAAGAAACAGGCGGGACAGTGAAAAGCGCTTTTTATCGGTATCAAGTGCGAATTCAGGTATTGGACGATCGCCCGATCGCAAAATCCTTCACATTCCATCACCCTAAACCAGTGGCAGCTAGAGTAGCGAATTGACAGAAGAAATCGGTTGATTTTCCCTCCGGGCCCTTTCTCAGGCTTCGTCGCACCAGGCCGAAAAGTCGATCGAATTTTCGGCGTGTTTTCGCTTTTGCTGGCTAAGCTTGTCATATTATGTCCGATCGATAACCCCTAATATGGTAGGGGATCCCCTCACCAACAATACCGGCCAATAATTGACAATCCCAAAAACCCGCCCCTTGTATCTTAAAAGAGTGAGACGGTAGACGCAGGGCTGTTTCATTCTCTTGTAGGGGCAATCCCCCCGTGGTTGCCCCAATCCCCCCGTGGTTGCCCCAATCCCCCGTGGTTGCCCCAATCCCCCCGTGGTTGCCCCAATCCCCCCGTGGTTGCCCCAATCCCCCCGTGGTTGCCCCAATCCCACCAAAGGCCTAACAAATTCTGGATTGGTCGGCATTCTTGGCACGAACCCTACAAAAAGCTGGTTTTCCCTAGGGGCAATCCGACCCCTACTCCCCGTGGTTGCCCCGAAACAGCCCCGACGGTAAAGGTGTTCCCAAAACTATGTCCCAGAAAGTCCAGTCGTCCCTTTAGTCTGCCAAAGTTCCGGCGTCACAGATAATAACGAGCACCGAAACCATTGGTTTCTAAACAGAGATGTTGCACCATGATCAACAAGCCTGTTTTGGGCGGCCTCTCCTGCCCACCCCCTACTCCCCACAAGAAAACTCATTCTTTGTGGAACGGGCCCCAAAGCCGGTTCTTGGTAATGGTGCAATATATAAGTCTAAATGGCGCTGGTTGCTGAATCCGAAAGCGAGAATCCACGCACCGAATATGATCCAAGATTTTGTCCTGAGTTATAGCCCACATTCCGCAGATTCCACTGTCATCATCGGTTTTTACCTGTTTTTACCCACCAATCAACCTATCACTTAAACTTTTCTACCGTACATTCACGGATAAAAAACTTTTTAAGGGCATACTTTAGAGCTTAAAAAGAGTTTTATCAGTAATTATGCTGTGTGACACCCCTGTTTAGGAAGGTGAGTTATAGCTTTTTAAAAGAGAGAGAAGTCAGGACTAAAATCCGGATGGCAGCACCCCTATTTTTTGATGCACGCCATAGGAAATAGCTAGCTAGAAGCCATCAATTTAGGCATTTTGCCTAAATCCAATCAGCTTATTCCCAATCTTCATCGAATCTTTATCAAACCTACTTGCATTAACTTGTGCTTTGCTTTAGATTGAATATGTGAAGGAAAAAAACCTGCTTCCAGTCAACATAAAAATAAAGGTGTCAGCCATGAAAATCCAATTAAACTTAGTCAAATCTATTTTAGCTGTTGCCGGTGTCGCTACTCTTAGTGCAGTATCCGCAGCACCTGCCTCTGCCTTCAGCTTTAGTAATATTGCTAGCGATAATACATCGGGAGATGCCTATGTAAATAGCTTTAGGTTTGATGTCCTAGATAATGGCTCCAATAACGTTTTATTCAACATTTTCAATGACAATAAAGACGAATCCGCCGCCGATATCTTTATTGCTGCAGTTCACTTGGACACAGGTTCTAATACCAATTTATTGAGCAACTTTGGCATTATAAATGGTCGTGGTGTTAACTTTACAGAGGGAGCTACTCCTCTGCCACAAACTAATAACCTTGCTACTCCTTGGTCTACGGATTTTGCAGCTGGGATAACTGGTACGCGGAACGGTGTCCAAACTGGTGAGGTTTTGGGATTGAGCTTTACTGGAAATTATAATAACGTAGTTTCCGCGTTGAATAATGGTACTTTGAGACTAGGGATGCACGTCCGGGGTATTGGTAGCAAGGGCGATAGCGATGTTTTTGTCAGCACCGGCACTAGCAACACTGAAGCTACTCCTGAACCTTTAACAATGCTTGCTGCTGCCGCCGCTGTTGGGTTTGGTGCTAAGTTCAAAAAGCAACGCGCTCAAGCTCAAAAAGCTGAATAGGCGATCGTTTGAACTAATTTTCGATTCTGGCTTGATGCCAAACTGATTACTTTATGTTCGAGCTAAAAACCTGGTTTCTTGGTGAAACCAGGTTTCTTAGTATCTGATAGCGCGGCACTCTGAAAACCCCGGACTTTTAAGGCGATATGAAACGCAGTTGTAGCGTTACCGCTGTTATTAAGAGTTACAGCATATTCCATGTAGATGTGGTACACACAAGAAGAGCGATCGCCTGCTGTTTTGTGCGGATACACCCGTCAATCTGTAAGTTTTATCGACCAATATTTCGCAGATCCGCACCCGGAGGATTAACACCACACAATATAGCTTTATAGTGTGCTTCATGAACATGGAAGAGGCTGTATTTTTAATTTTGATTGATTTACTCGCTTTTTAGTCTTTGCTTACAGGGGCCCAGTAAACAAGTGCTAGGCATCCAAGCAATCATTTCGAGTAACAGTCTTTTCACTAGGTGTCCTAATGCTGAGCTATGCGTTGCATCTGAGTTTCACCATTCATCAAATTCCAGAGTGTCTACTAACCTCATCTCAAAGATTAACGGCGATTAAAATCCTCCAAGTCCTTTCCGTAGAAGGGGTTCAAGCTACTGAGTTGTCCACATCCCCTACTATTTTTATGATATCATCTAAGAATAGTCTGGACTGTTTTTTAGTTCGGAGTCTAAAACCATCGATTTTCCGTTGGTACTTCGATTGCCGAATCGGCTGGAAACCCTTATTCTAGGGTTGGCAATCAAAAACAGTCCGCAGTATGGCTCTCATCGATCAACTAATAACTAATATCTAAAATGTTCAAGAGAAAAATTTTTTGGCTCATCATTATCGCCACAGCCTTAGTAACTCTGAATATGACACTCCTGTGGAAGCTGGACGATGTTGCTCATTTTTGGATGAGTATAGTTTTTTGGTTCGCTGTGGGTTCCCTGCTTTGGGACAACCAGGATATTCTCAAACAGCGTGAGATAAAAAGTGACCTATTATCGACAATAGCAGGGACGCTATTAATAGCTTTTATTTTATTTCAAAGTGCTGTGGTTTCCAGTAAATCCGAGCCTTTTTTAAGACTGGCACCTTTTTTGTCTGGTTTAGGTGTGAGCCTACTGGCGGTAGGTTTTCAGAACTTAAAACTATATTGGCGTGAATTGGTAATACTATTTTTTCATGGCACCCCCAGTGTCATTACGTTACCTTTAGTGGATTTTGTTACCTCGCTTACTGCTAAATTTGCTTATTATTCTTTGTGGTATGTCGGTTTTGATGTAACACGCGATGGTAATTATGTTGCTTTGCCGACAGGAAGGGTGTTGGTAAATGGGGGTTGTTCGGGTATAGAGGCAATGAATTACTTATTAGGTTTAGCTGTAATTTGTTTGGTGATGTTTCCTACTAAACAAAATAAGGCTTTGGTAATAGGTGTCGCTGTCATTTTGGGTTTTATTATTAATGTTTTGCGAGTGGCGGGAATGGCATTGTTAGTTGCATCTTATCGCCTAGATTTGTTTAAATATTGGCATGAGGGTGAAGGTTCTTTAGTCGTGGGAATGATTGCGGTGATTTTGTTTGGTATCTTTTATCAATTTATGTTGAAACGAGATAGCCAACTTAGTCACAGTTCGGGAAATTAATTAGTTGCCATTTGGGGAAATATATCGGTTCTTCGATTTCCCCTCCCATAGTCAAGAGTCTCACTCAAATATCCGGGTGTTGAAATCCGCCAATGTCACTACCTATCGTTTAACTGCGTCTATATCTATGATAGAAAGGATGTCAGGAATTATCGGAAACTTGTTATGGCAACCAATGAAAGTCAAATAAGTCAAATTTACGGTTCAGAGGATGCTCAGGGTATTTTACAGCTTGCGATCGCGCGGCGACAGGATGAAGGGGAATTATCCAGAGTGCAGCTTTTCGAGATTGCAGCGGAATTGGGCATTTCCGAACAGGATATTGTGGCGGCGGAACAACAATGGTTAGCAACTAGAGGAGAAGTTCAAGAAAAGCTGGTTTTTAACTCTTACCGTCGTCGCAAATTGCAGAAAAATGTGACCAAGTACGGCATTATCAATACTTTTTTAGTTTTGTTTAATCTAGCAGGTTCGCACGAGCTTTCTTGGTCACTGTTCATTTTACTAACGTGGGGCTTGGGATTGTCGCTGAATGCTTGGAATGTTTATCAAACTGAAGGCGAAGATTACGAAAAAGCGTTTCAGCGGTGGCGGTTGAAGAAACAAGTCGGAGAGTCTATTGGTACTGCGACGAATAAGTTTATGAAGTGGTTGCAGTCGTGAGTTGCTATGGTAAAAAACGCGATCGCCCTTTCTTTTACTTCACACTCGTGAAGTAATTCGGGTTTTAACTCGTTACTGGAAAGAATAATTGTTAAGGTTTTTTCTTGAACCTCTCCCCAAGAGCGATCGCCCTTTATTGAGTTATACAATGAAGGACACTGCAAGGCTGTGTCCCTACAAATATCCCTCTTTTAGTCCCTCCCGGCAGTCGATCGCATTCTCAGGGCCCGAAAAACCTAACTTTCCTGGGGCAACTTTCCATTAGCAGCATCTTCAACCACAGGATGAATTAAAGCAGATCGAAAACCTTGCCGCATTTCCGAACTCAAATACCTGCGTTGCAAAACCTGCCATTTTTGCCAAGCTGCATAGCGATTTTCGACCAACAAAGCAGCCAATTTCGGCAACTCTTTTTCCAGATCGCGATTGACAAAATCTGTCAGAAACTCGCCTAAAACTTCACTGTCTTGAATATCGCCCAAACATTCCTGAATAGCTTTCACATCTTCGACATAAACTTCGTAAGTCTCGCTGTAAAAATCGCCAAACAGATTCATCAAATAGCGAACCCGCTTAGCTTGCTTCCGCAAATCGTGCAGAATAGTTCCCTCGGCTGCTAACTTCTGTTCGACAGCCTCAGCATTCAAATCCTTAGCAACTTTAACTTTGCCATCTTCATATTCTGTACCCAACAGCCAAGCCGGATGGAGAAAAAACTCGCTGACTTGAGGTAACAGTAAATCTGGCAAAACCTCAGCAATTGGCAAATGTTCGATCGCCTGAAACTTCGGTTTTTCCAGCCAATCCTCGATCGACTGCTTCAGCGATTCGTAGGTTTTGTGCTCTAAAATCGCCCTCACCCCTTTCAAAGCCCGGTGGCGCTGTTTGAGCAAATTCGACAAAGCCTTATCCAAAACTTCCTGTTCCTCAGTCGGCAAATTCGGGTAATAGCGATTTTGGAGACTTTCGAGCATCACATCCAAATCCCTGAGAGTTCCCAGAATCCGCCCCACCTTACCAATTTTACGTTCAGAAGCCTCTTTTGGCCAATCTAAAACCGGAGCAAAACCAGTCACAGCCGATCGCAAACGTCTCAATCCCACGCGCATTTGATGAAGTTCTTCCGCGTCTTTGTCTTTGATAACTTCAGCCTCGTGCGCTACACTTTTGCGGAAATATTTCTCAATCGCCCCAGATGCAGCGTCTCCGAGAGTTTTAACTGGAGTTTTAACTTTTGCTGATGTTTTTACGTTCATGGCAGGTGTAGATTCCAGATCCCCGATCGACTTTAATTTGGATTTCAAGGCTTTGGTAGTAAAGGGTTTACATCCTAGCACACAACTCCAATTTATGACTGGCTTCAATACATGAATCTTAATATTAGGTGCTTGACAGTTTATACAAAGTCAGCATTTAGCAATCTCAAATCTTTAAATCTTCAAATCTTCAAATCTTCAATTCTTCAATTCTTCAATTCTTCAATCCAAAATCTAAAATCTAAAATCTAAAATAAAATGTCCCTCCCTCGCCCTTGAGCTAATAAAAATCGGATTTCTGGCGCGCTTTCCCAAATAGGTTAAGATTGCTGCAAACCGATGTTTATTCGCCAAAGGGTGAGAGAGGGTGCGATCGGGAGGACAAGTTTTAAATTAAATCAAACCCGCCCAGGTTGCCCGACTTCCAAGAGGCAGTTTAGCCTTTCCAGTCTTTCTCAGATTGCTCGAGCACGTAGGTTGCTACATCGTCGATTTGTTCGGGCTTCAAGCGGCCGGCGAAAGCAGGCATAGCATTTTTGCCCTTAGTTACCTGAGTGGTAATAGCTTCCAGAGAATTCATGCCGTACTTCTCAAGAGCAGTCTTTTTCAAGGTTTTCTGGGCCATAACCACGTTGCCGCCACCGATGTGACAAGCAGCACAGTTGGAGCTAAAGATTTTAGCTCCTTTAACAGCATCACCTGCCAAAGCAGGGCGACCAAAGCCGACGGTAAAAATTGCGAACGCTAATAGGGCGATCGATAAGAGTCTTTTCAACGCAGTTCTCCTCTAATGGACACGCAAAGGGTGATTCTTTAGATATTTTACCTGTTAAAACAGGCGCGATCGCACACTCGTATCGCCTTCTTCCGAGTAATTTACCACTTTTTGGCAGTGGCAGTTCAACTCTCAAAATTCTCCACGCCCCAGCCCGGAGCTTTCTGAGCGGCCCGGATCACAAAAGCCGCTAAATTTTCAATCTCAGCCTGTGGCATCCAGCTTTCCGGCACTTGGCGGCACCAAAAAGTCTCCTCAGTACCGTCATAAGTCATGGGTTCTCTCAGATACGCCACCAAACTATTGATGTTGTTGCGGGGAGGGGTTGCCCCCTTGAGGTCAGCCAAAGACAGAGATATCGTCGGATCGGGCAAATTAGCACCTCCGACGTGACAATTCAGGCAACTTTGCTCGAACAACACCTTGCCCGCAGACAAATCCTGAGCCGAAAACAAGCGAGTATGTCCCTCAGAGTCCAACTCCAAAGCCACAGGTTCGCTGGCTTGTAAATACCTATTCACGTAAGAATCGGCAGCAGCCAAAACAGGTTGAGGAGCCAACAGCACGAGTGGCAAAATAATTAACATCCCCAACAGAAAGCAGACAAAAGCACCACGACGCAGCATGAGGGACTACAACCTTTTGCGAGAATCAATGAGCCGGACGTAAATTTTAGATTTCAGATTTTAGAGCGAAAAACGACCAGCCAGCAATCCTTGCCGAACTTCAGCCCTCTCCCAATCCAAAATCCAAAATCCAAAATCTAAAATCTAAAATCGATTAGCGAGCGCCTTTGCCACCAGCCCACTGCTTGGAGACAATTTTTGGCTGCAACAGAATGTGACCGGCAATCGCGTACAAATCGTCATCCGAGAGATTTCTCATCTCAGCGAAAATATCCGCACTCTTCATGCTCGGATGCAGTTCCGAAATTTCCTCAAACCCGTCATAAGTGGTGGGATTTTTCATAAAGTCCACCAGGGACTCAATATTATTCCGGGGCGGGTTGGCCAAAGCCAGAGTTTCCGGGCTCAAATTCACGTTCGGGTCAGTTTTGGTCATGCCCGCAGCGTGACATTGAGCGCAAGCCGAATTGAACAGGCGTTTGCCTTGCTCAACTTGTTTGAGGCTCAGCACCACTGGAGTACCCTTGTCATTCAAAGGCAGAGTGCGAAGTTCAGGACTCAGTTCGATAGCCATCGCACTGCTGACAAATAACTGAAATGTCAAGAATACAGCGGTCAGAGCAATGAAATATCTTTTAAGCATGGTTCTCCTTAAAAAAATCCGGCAAATTATTGAACGCTAAGAGAGCATAGCTGGCAAACAGATTTCTGTTCAAAATTCCCTCCTTCTGCGACAACTGGCGAAAGTTTGTGCAGCCATACCTTTAAAGGTAGAGGAATTTTGCGCTCTAATCTGCAAGAAGTTTTGAGTCGCGCCTTTTTTCGAGAGTGGACATAATTGCCTTAACATCCTCCAAAGCCAAACGGGTTTGAGGGTGCTTGTAGGCAATTTCCAACTCATCGCACAAGCGGATCACCTCTTCAACAGGGACGTTGAAGTCCTCTGCTATTTCTGCGATGGACAGGTCTGCAAAACCCATAATTTTTAGGTCGCTGACAGGTCAAAATTGAGTTGACGGCTATTAACTGAAAGCCGGACAATTTTAGAAAGCGCTGTTAGCTTGTTCTGTTAGTTTGTTCTGAGATTTTGTTCGATCTATCGCAAGCTAACTAACCGCTAACTGCGACTAGGCATTTTTGCCCAGCCTAACTTCAGGGCCAATCAACTTCCGATCAATATCATCCCACTGCTGGGTCGTTATTACCAATAGGAGTTGGGCGGCCGGGGATCAAAACCCGGTGTCTGCGTGAATGTCTGGCTACCTCACATCTTGCACCATTCTCAAGAACAGGCTTTTCGGCCTGTTCCACAAGAAAATTCACTCTTTGTGGAACAGGCATCTTGCCTGTTCCTAAAAAGCTTATTGAGAATGGTGCAACATCTCAGGCTACCCAACTCAATATTTTTCCTCGAAGCCGGGTTTTGAGCAATTCCTCAGAAATTTTTCGTCTCTCCCCCGGACTCACCAACAGACAATCCTCCGGCGCGGCAGCTTAGGGAGAAAGTTTGAAAGCGTGAGTCTGCGGGGGCAAAGCGTGGCTATCGCTGCCATTGAGGGCGGGGAATTCCGAGTCTGCCAAGAAAGGCTGGGGCTGGTGGAGGCTGATAAGCTGACCGAGAGTTTTCTTTAATTGAGTCCGGGGTACAATCAAGTCTACAAAACCGTGGGCGAAGGAGTATTCGGAAGTTTGATAATTTTCCGGCAGCTTTTCCCGCAGAGTTTGCTCGATTACCCGGCCGCCCGTAAAGGCTACAGTAGCTTTTGGCTCTGCAATTATAATGTCTCCCAGCATGGCAAAACTGGCGGTGACGCCGCCGGTGGTCGGGTGGGTCAAAATCGGGATGTAAAGCAGTCTCGCTTCCCGGTGGCGTTCCAGAGCTCCGGAAATTTTAGCCATTTGCATCAAGCTGAGCATTCCTTCTTGCATTCTTGCACCACCGGAAGCGCAGACAATAATCGCGGGCAGGCGTTCCCGCGTGGCGTGTTCGATGAGGCGAGTCAGCTTTTCTCCGACTACTGAGCCCATGCTGCCGCCGATGAACTGAAATTCCATGACTCCGAGGGCGACTGGCAAATTTTCGAGTTTGCCGATGCCTGTTTCTACGGCGTCTAGGTGGCCTGTTTTTTCTTGAAATTCTCGGAGTCGATCGCTATATTTTTTGCGATCGCGAAATTTCAGAGGATCTGTGGCGTGCAGTCCTTCGTTAAGGGGCACCCAGGTGTTGGGATCGATCAACTGCTCGATGCGATCGTCACTGTAAACTCTGATATGATGCCCGCATTCCAAGCAAACCATTTGATTTGCTCGCAGGTCTTTGGTATAACTGAGGGCACCGCAAGCTTCGCATTTATTCCAAAGTCCGTCCGCAATTTCTCGTTCCGGCCGTTCTTGGGAGTTCGGTACTGATTTTCGTCGATTTGCAAACCAATCAAATAGAGACATTAAAACTTGGTAATTGGTAATTGGTAATTGGTAATTGGGAATTGGTAATTGGTAATTAGTAATTGTTAGTTGTTAGTTGCTAGTTGTCAATTGCTAGTTGTTCAGTGACTAATGACTAATGACTAATGACTAATCACCCGCTTCTGGCTCATCTTCAACGGGACTGATGAGGAGCGATGCTGTTCGCTGGTGTTCTGGAAGAACTTGCAGGGCTGTAGCACTTCCAGCCCCCAAATAAGATGCTATGCCCAAGTCTACAATCCGGGCCGGGATTTCATGAGCAGCTAGGAGCTGCTGCATTAATTCCGCTTCCCAACGAAAGCTAGTTGTTGTAAGTGTAATCCAAGACACGGAACAATTTTACCAATTTTTGAGACAATGTTATGTTCGATCGCGCCTGACTGCCTGCCGATCAGAAACTAAAATTCGGGAAAAACAACTGCAAGTAAGTAGATAAGATCGCTTCGCCCCACAGAGCAGTAATTGCTGCACCGAGAGCCAGAAACGGGCCGAAAGGCATGGGTTGACGCCGATCGAGCCAGCCGAGGGCGATCGCCCCGCCACCCACAAAAGCCCCGGCTATACAGGCGATAAATCCCGCTAGCAGCAAGTATTTCCACCCCAGCCAAGCTCCCATCAAGGCGGCCAATTTGGTATCTCCGGCGCCCATAGCATTCTGCCCCAGCCCGATCGTCCCGGCGAGTCCGATCGCGTCAAACAGCCACAACCCGACAACTGCTCCCGCGATCCCATCGAGTACCAGATAGTTTACCGAGTCGATCGGACTAAATGTCGGCCACAAACCTTTCGCCATTTGGAAAACCAATCCGAGCACCAAACCCGATCGAGTTAAAGAATTAGGCAAAGTCATTGTATCGCAATCAATCAAAGACAAAGCCAACAGCCAGCTAAACAAAGCCCAAAAACCAAGAGTTTGCACTGTTACGCCAAACCGCCAAAAGATTAGCAAAAACAGCAAACCCGTAGCTGCTTCCACCAGTGGATAGCGGACAGAAATCCGACTGCGGCAGTGATTGCAGCGGCCTCGGAGCCACAGCCAACCGAAAACGGGTATATTTTCGTAAGTTCTGAGTTGATTTAAACATTTGGGACAGCGAGAAGGAGGGTTGATCACCGACAAACCCGCAGGCAACCGATAGACTACCACATTTAGAAAGCTGCCAATAGCCGATCCGACAATAAAGACGATCGCCATGACAAGGCAATTAAAGATTATTTCCATTAAGTTGACTGTTGACTGTTCACTGTTGACTGGGGTTATGTATCACTTGTTACTTCTCAATAGTTAGTTCTCAGTTGTTAGAGCTTGTACGGTCAATTACCCATCATAAAAGGTATTAATAGTCAAGAATGCAAGTTTTCATAAAATCCTGAAAACATGGCTCTTCACTAGAAACCTATTTTAGTGCGAGCGTTCGAGCGGACATAATATTAGTGACTAATTACCAATTCCCCATGCCCAATGCTTAATTATCAATTACCAATTACCACCAATGACCAATTAGCAATTAATACATTTGAGATTCAATTTCCTCAAAAGTAACAAAACGTTCACCGGGCAATAAAATCGGCTGCGAAGCAAAAATTACCTGACCTCGATCGCTTCCTTGACTGACAACTACACCCGCCGGACGCTGCATCTGCTCGGAATGCACTTTCAGATACATACCATAGGCTGATCGAGCAGCTCGGATCAAATCGGGAGCTAGCAAGCTGTGACGTTCGGAAGTTTCTCTAGTGGGTTGTGGGTTTGGCTGGTATGGAGTCACTGGAAACTTATCATAATGGTATAGGTCGAGTTACTGGTGTAGCATCTCGATCAATAGAACTTACCCTATTTTTTAAGAATAAACTTAGGTGGAAATTATTAATAGATTAACCTACAATCCTCCCCTGGCTGCGATCGAACTGCGACTGCGATCGCTCCTTTCCGCCCAACTGTACGCTGCTGCGTGGGTAGATCCGTCCCCCGCAACGCTCATGGGGGTTTTCGATCACCTGCGAACTCTGCGCTACATCCTCCACGACTACGTGCCCAGGCCCGTGTCCGAATCTCCGCCCAACCCAGGCGAGGTGCGCTACCAGTGGCAAACAGGCACCTTGCTGTTCACGGATTTGGCAGGGTTTACCTCGCTGTTGGAAGCGAACGCTACCCAGGGGCGCAAGGGAGCTGAAACCCTGCTGGGCGTGATTAACGACTATTTTGCCTCAATGATTGAAATTGTCAGCAAATCGGGCGGGGATTTGCTGGAGTTTACCGGAGATGCGATGCTGGTGCAGTTTCCGTCAGGGGTTTACCAAGAGGATACAGCGAGGGCGGTGCGGGCGGGTTTGCGGATGCAGCGGGCGATGGCTGAATTTGCCAATATTGAAACGGCGCGGGGTGTTTTGTCTTTGAGGATGCGGGTGGGCATCCACTGCGGGCGCTATATTAGTGCTGACATCGGTACGCCGCTGCGGATGGCTCACGTACTGCTGGGGCATTCAGTCCAGCAAGCCAAGCAAGCTGAGGGTTCTGGGACTGTGGGGCGGGTGTGTGTGACTGAAACTGCTAGAGAGTCTTTGGGAGAGCAATTTCGTTTTGAACCTGGGAAGCAGGGTTATTTTTTGGTGGCGGACGATTTAACGGACGATCGACTCGGAGAGTATGATATCACTTTGACTGGGCGGCGGATGCCGAGTTCGGTATTGCTCGATCGCAGCGTTGCGGGCTTGGTAAAAGAAATCGGGGAAGCTGTGAATCGGCTTGAACCCCTTGCTAGTTATATTCCCAAAACTATCCTGAGACTGCTGGTGGAAAATGCAGACAGGCGGAAAATTCCGCCGGATTTTCCTGAACCGACGGTGATGTTTGTCAACTTGATTGGTTTACCAGAGTCTGTAGACAAAGCTTCGCTGGAGGAAGAAGTCAATCTGATAGTGGCTTTTTCTAGAGTGTTTGCGTCGATCGATGCTGTAGTCTCAGCTAAAGGGGGCGTGTTGCAAAAAGTAACGGCGCACTTAGACGGTTCGGATATGCTGATTTATTTTGGCGTGCCCGACGCTAACAGGGATGACGCCAGCCGCGCGGCTAGTGCGGCGATTGCGATCCGAGATATGATTGCAGGTTTGCCTCTGGTAATTATCGCGGGTGAAGAAGTAAAAGTAAGCTGTCAAATTGGGCTATCCCTGGGGCCGGTGTTTGCTGCTGAGGTTGGGGAACCGCGAGGGCGCAGGGAGTTTAATATTCTCGGCGATACGGTGAATACGGCGGCTCGGTTGATGAGCAAGGCGGGGGAAAACCAAATTTTGATTGGTGAAAGGGTGTGTGAGTCGATCGAGCTAAACTTTATTTGCGAGGCTTTGGGATCTGTTGCTCTGAAGGGGAAATCTGCTCAAACTCCGATTTTTGCTTTGCAAGGTGCAAAAGGGGAGAAGGGGAAAGGGGGCGTTTAAATAACTTTGCTGGGCAATAGTTGTACAGGTTTTATGGTTCACAAAGGCAAGTACAGCACAACCTTTTTCCACTGTGACTACTAAATGTTATTTTTATATTTTTTTACGATACATCACGATAAAAACCGCCACTGCGTCAGATCAGTTCCGGTTGCATCGGAATGATTTAACCGCAGAGAACGCAGAGAACGCAGAGGGAGATCAGAGAGAGATGAATAATTCCGATGAATGACGGAATTAATATCACTCGCATAGACTAAACTCCGATCGATATTTCACCGTTCCGCTGCAATCCTGCAAGGCTCCGCTTTCTAACTCCAACACCATAAATGCTTCATCGGGCACATCATATTCACATCCCAAGCTCTTCCTACTAGCAGGAATGAACCCAAAACGCGGATAAAAATCTGGATGACCGAGCACAACCACTGCCTGAAATCCCGATCGCCCGCACTGTTTTAAACCTTCCCGAATCAGCAGCGTTCCTATACCTTGCCGCTGGTATTCTGGAAGAACTGCGACTGGTGCCAACCCCAGAATCGACAAATTCCTAGCACATTTTCCTTCGACGACAACCGGACTGAATAAAATGTGTCCGACAATGCGATCTGATTCTACCGCAACGAAGGAAAATGTAGATGCAATTCCCCGCAATCGATCGACTAGATTTGCCTCATTTTCTCGTCCGAATGCCACAATATTAACGTTGCGAACAGCTTCTACATCTTCTGGCTTTTCGGTACGGATATCCATAGCTTATATTGATTGATTGTTCTAGCAACTCACAGTCATTATTGCGGTACAAGCTGACTGGAAGACAATCGCTTAATGCCCTCCCTCGCTGTAGTTTCTCCGGCTTTGTCACCGCCCTCACGAGCAATTTTTAAAGCTTCCTCGTAGGATTCGAGAGCTTGAGCATTTTGACCGAGACTTTCATGAATTGCGCCCATATTGTTGAGCAAGCGTCCGATACTTGTCTTGTCGCCGATTGCTTCTAACATCGGTATTGCTTGCTGAAAATATATCAGCGCTTGAGTATCTTTGCCGAGTTTGCGGGAGGTAAGTGCCATGTTGTTGAGGAGGCGGCCGACGCCAGCCCTGTCTCCGATTTCCCGGCGAATTGCTAAAGCTTGGTGGTAAAATTCCATCGCTCTATTAAAGTCGCCGATGTTGTAGTAGACGCCGCCCATATTATTGAGGGTACGGCCTAAATCGCGTTTATCGCCGGCGGCCGTGCGAATCGTTCGCGCTTGCTGGTAAAATTCGATCGCCTTGGCATAATCTACCTGTTCTGCGTACACGGCCGCGATGTTGTGGAGGGATTCTCCAATTTCAATTTGGTCGTCGGTAGTTTTGGCAAGTTCCAAAGCTTCTTGGTGCAGTTTCATCGCTTCGGAAAAATTGTCCCCAATCCGGTTGACGAAACCGATGAGATTGAGAGTGCGCGCGATACGACGCCCTCCGCTGATTTCTCGGTGAATGACTAAAGCTTGCTGCAGAACTTCCAAAGCTTTGGGCCTCAAACCCATTTCACCATAAACTTCCCCCATATTGTTGAGGGTTTCTCCGATTCCCGCTTGGTCGCCTAGTTGCTTGCGGATTGCCAAAACTTGCTCAAAAGTCTCGATTGCTTCTCGAAACAAACCCTCGCGGTGCTGTTTTACTCCTGTTTCAAAGAGTTCGTCTGCTTGCGTTTTGGGGTCAGTTGCCTGAGCCTGGTCGCTCGCTTGGGCGCGCCTCGCATTTATAATTGGGGCATAAGCGCGGGCGTCTGAAATTGCCAGCAAGCTGAGTGCGGGCGATAACACAATACTTATAGCTGCGAGATAGCTGAAGTGGTAAGAGCGGCGGTGCACCGATCGAGTCCTCCAATAGCTAAGTGATAACTATTAAGATAGAGCTTTTTGGGGTGTTCCTGCCAATTTTTTTCTCCATCTCTAGGTTCTGATACCAGTTTCAAAAAAGAAGGCAACTGTAGACCCGTGCTTCAAACCCATACACAATCAGTCATTCCCAATTCTTCAATCCAAAATCTAAAATCTAAAATCTAAAATCCCATGACTGGGTTTTTGTCTTGCCAGACGGCCATAATCAGCGGCTTATTGTTGAGAGCGGATATGACAGCAAAGTTTTTGCTGGGTGGAAGCGATACTTTTTCAGAACTTTGCAAGATGATGTCCTGTTGGTCAACCGTGATCCAAGCAATTCCTGACAAAACTTGAATTTCTCGATGAGTTTGAGGCAATCTGTATACCTCGTTTTCCATCAGAATAATGCGATCTGGCGCTGCACATTCGGAAGATATTTGAAGCATAGCATCTCCTACTTGGTAATTGGTAATTGCTACTTGGTAATTGCTACTTGGTAATTGCTAATGGGTAATTGCTAATCGAGGGCTGTATTTCACTTGATTTCCCCGCAACCCACACACTACTATTGGCAATAACGCCGATCGATCCAAGCGCGCATTTCATCATCCGTCGCCACGCAGGTAGAGCGACCTGTAGCCCGATCGCAACCGTGCCACCAAGTGTTACCATAGCGATCGCACGTCTGCCAAATTCTCAGTTCGTCCTCACTCGAAATGAGGTAGAGCAAAAACTGCCCAATTTTTTTTATTGCTAAAAAGAGAGATAGCCCTTTATGTTTTTCGGATGGGTTAGCTCGATCGGTCATCGAAAAAATTTGGATACTTGGGGTATCGATTGGATTTTTGCAAGTAGACATATCCCACACCTTCAACTTATATTTTCCACAAGATTTGCACTAATTAAGATTACAATAAATGCTTAAGATTGTAATAGTCTCAGCGCAATTACAGCCCACTATTGTTGGCGTAAAATTCCTGTGAAAGTCAATCTCTTATCTAATAAATTCACCTTAACTCTTTGGTTATTGACAATCAAATCATTGCTTGCATAGATTGTATGAATAAAATAGATAGATTGACGATCGGGCAAAAAGGCTATGAATGAAATCAATACGCGGCGGATGAAACTCTCTCAAATTCAGGCTTTGATAGCCGTAGCAGAGTGTGAAAACTTTAGCGAGGCGGCTTTGCAATTGGAACTGTCCCAATCCGCCATCAGCCACGCCATCGCCTCTTTAGAAACAGAATTGGGAGTGCAACTGTTCCACCGGGGGCGACACGGTGCTCAACTGACGCCGGTGGGGGAAAGGGTAGTGAGTCACGGGCGTCAAATAGCCTGCGCCTTAGAAATGATGGTAAAAGAAGCGGATTTGGAAAAAGGTTTGCAGGGAGGCCAGGTACGGATAGTTACTTTTCGGAGTGTCGCCACTCATATCCTACCGGGTATTATTGCTAAATTTCGCAGTTGCTTTCCCAAAATTACGGTCAGCATTACCGAAGTTTATTATACTCAAGCTGTAGAAGAAGCTTTGCGATCGGGCAAAGCAGACATCGGCTTTGTTTCCCTTCCCATCTCCGATGAATTTGAAACTAGAGAAATTTTGCGGGACAAATATCTGGTTTTGCTGCCGCCGAAGGCGCAATGTAAAAGTGCTAAGATTACGTGGGAAGAATTAGCGAATTATCCGCTGATTTTGCAGCCGATAGAAAATGCTTGTTCGATACCGCTTCGCAAGTATTTGACGACTGCGGATTTTCCCATAAATATCGGTTACGAACTCAGCGAAGATTCAACGATTGTCAGTATGGTGATGCAAGGTTTGGGTGCAGCTATTCTGCCCCGTTTGGCTGCGGAACCGATACCGTCTTCGGTGAAAGTTTGCAGTTTACCGTCGGATTTTGAGAGGGTAATTGGGGTGGCTGTTTTGAGGGATGGGCTGTTAATTCCGGCCGTGTTTGCGTTTTTGGATTTAGTTAAAAGTGCCGCACAGGTTGATAGTGAGGGCGATTTTCCGATTAATCCTTCATGAAAAACCTGAGTCAGTTGTTATTGGTTATTGGTTAGATTGGGATTTTGTTACCGCAGATATCAGCAGATGAACACAGATGAACGCGGATGGGATTTTATCTGCGTTCATCTGCGTTCATCTGCGGTAAAAAAAATGGCCTAAAATAGTACGATAGCTGATTTCTTAGACTTCTTGCAAAAGTCCTTTCGATCAAATTTTCGGACGGGCAAGATGCCCATCCCACAAGAGAAAAAACTTTTTGTGGGACGGGCTTCTTGCCCGTCCCAGCTATTTTTGCAATAGGTCTCTTATTTCATGCGCTTAGCTACAAGACTAGAACTGTCGCCTTGGTGGAATTTGATTCGACCATCTACCAAGTTTTTATCCTTTAATATTAGCCAACCGCTACCAAATGCAGGATCGTTCTCATCATTACCGTCCCATGTAAACTCAAATCGCTGATCCTTTCCCTCTTTTACGACTTCGCCGTCAATTTCACCTGATACTAAACCGAATTGAAATTCTCCTGAACCTGCTTCATCAATCTCGATATAGGCTTCAACTTCCATGTCCAAATAATCACTATCCCACATTGCCATCTCTGTGATCCGCCATGTACCGCTATATTCCATTGCTTTCATCCTCCACTTGCATTACAGATTTTCTCCTAATGACGACAACATAGCCGAGTCGCATTCCCCATTACACAATTCAAAATTATTCCCCGTATCTCTGCCGCAAAATAAATTCAGCTAGTGCTAAATCAACGGGGGTTGTGACTTTCAAATTCGTCTCTTCTCCCTCCACAATTTGCACTGGTAAACCGCATTTTTCAAACAAAGCCGCATCGTCGGTAACTTCCCAACCTTTTTGTCGCCCTTCTTCGTGACACTGCTTTAACAATTTCACTTCAAATCCTTGGGGAGTCTGGGCTGCCCACAAATTGCTTCTGTCTGGGGTGTCTCGCACGATCCGACGCTCATCTACGACCTTAATCGTATCCTTGACCGGGACGGCTACAATCAAGCCTGGACAGGTCAAGAGGGCCTCTGCAGATCGATCGAACAATTCAGCAGTTGCCAAACACCTAGCCCCGTCGTGAATCAACACTCGATCGGCATTGGGCGGCAAAGCCTGCAAACCGTTGTAAACTGACTCTTGCCTGGTAGCGCCACCTTGAATCAGTTCCACGGGCTTAGCCAAAGATAAATCGCTCAGAATTGCTTTAAAATCAGGAAAATCGTCTGGCTGGCCCATGATGCCAATCCAGCTAATGTGCTGCGAAGCTTCAGCAGCAGCCAAAGTCCAACTCAGCAAAGGTTTAGAGAGCAAAGTCAGCAGCAGTTTGTTCCGCTGACTCCCCATCCGTCGCCCCGAACCCGCTGCAGGAATTAATAAGTGCATTTACTAACCGTTTTTAACCCAACTAGATATATATAATAAGAGCGTCCTGTACTTTTGAGTCAGTTGTTTAGCTGTCAGCCAGTAGATTTTAAGGTCTAGAAATACTATAAGCTGATAGTTGAGAGCCGATCTCTGAGAGCTACCTCGATCAATAATAGCCCGATCGTTTATGATGCGAATACTAGCACTTGTCCCTGGCGGGATTGGCGACCAAATTTTATTTTTCCCCACTCTTGATGACCTCAAGCAGTCTTATCCCGACGCGCAAATTGATGTCATCGTGGAACCGAGGGCAAAGGGTGCTTACCGAGTCTGCAAGTCGGTCAAAGAAGTCTTGACGTACAATTTCAAAGACCGCAACGCTATGGCAGATTTGGGCAATTTACTGGGCGTAATTCGCGATCGCGAATACGAAGCAGTTATTTCCCTCGGCCAGCGGTGGACTGTAGGGCTGCTGCTGTGGCTGACCGGCATTCCGCAGAGAGTTGGCTATTCGGGAACCAACGGTGCTCGATTTCTCACCGCTGCAGTACCGCTGAAAACTGAACAGTACGCCGCTTCAATGTACCATGATTTGCTGCAAGGATTTAACATTACAAATCCTTGTCCGGCGATCGCAATTAATGTACCAAAACAGGACATTCAGTGGGCGGAAGCCGAACAGCAGCGGTTGGGGGTAAAAGAAAGCGGCTACATTCTAATTCACGGCGGTTCCAGTCAATTAGCTGTGTCTAAAGGTATTGACAAAATTTACCCTACAGACAACTGGAAGCAAATAATTGAAGATTGTCAGCAGCGGCAGCCGAATTTGCCCGTTGTTGTTGTGAAAGGGCCCGAAGATGCAGAGTTCGTAACAAAGTTAATCGAGTTATGTCCGAATGTAAAAGTTATCTCGCCGGATGATGTCGGCAAGTTGGCGGCCACTATTGCTGCTGCTAATTTGATGATATGTACTGACAGTGCGCCGATGCACTTAGCTGTGGCGGTTCAAACTTATACAATAGCTTTGTTTGGCCCGACTGAACCGGCGAAATTGTTGCCAAAGAGCGATCGATTTTTGGGCATTAAATCTCCTACTGGCAAAATGGCAGACATCTCTCCTCAAGATGTTTTGAAGAAGGTTTGGGGCGGCTAAAAGCTAAGATATCTTAGCTGGTTCCCAGGCTGTGCCTGGGAACCCATATCTAGAGGCTAGGTTTTTCACAAAATCAAGTGGTTAATGCCGATGAGCTTAGGAAATTGCCATTGCAGTGCGCGAGGGCGGCTCGAACCTGTAACCGTAACCCCGAATAGTTTTAATAAACTGCGACGCAGTAGCATCAACTTGAATCATTTTCTTGCGAATCTGACCGATATGTACGCTAACAACTTGGTCTTCTCCTGTGTCTTGGCAGTTCCACCCCCAGATTTTTTCGATTAGCTGTTGGCGACTCCAAGACTGACCGGAATGACTTGCCAAAAAGTACAATATCTTAAATTCCAAGGCTGTTAACTTGATAATGCGATCGTTGAGGGTTGCTTCCCGACGCGCTGAATCGATCGCGAATTGATCGAATACAATACGTGATGGAGTGACAGGTCTCATCCGTCTCAACACAACTTCTATACGAATTGCCAACTCGGCCAAACCAAAGGGTTTACAGATATAGTCATCAGCACCTGCCGACAGGACTTTGAGTTTATCAGCTTCGTCTGTGCGGCTGCTTAGCATGATCACAAAAACATTAGTACGGCGCTGCATTTCCTGACAGAGGTGATAACCTGTAGTATCCGGCAAATTCCAATCGAGAACTACTAGCAGTGGCTTTAATTTGTCAAACAATTCTAACGCCGTCTCGCCATCTGCAGCCGAATCTACTTGATATTTCTGAGTTAAAAAACGATGAACTAGAGTGCGGATGGATGGGTCATCATCAACAACGAGAATCTTGGGAGTAGTATCAGTAATCATCACAAAAAAGTTCCTTTCTGTGGTCAATGGAAGGGTGGCAATTTCCGAACAGCTTTAGTGAAGAGTAAAGCCCAAGTCGTTCCAACTAAACACAGTTTTTTCTGGCAATTCTTCTTTCAGCTTAGTCTTGAGGTCAAAAGGCTTTCCCCAATCCCATATTTCGATCTCTAGGCGTTCGTTAAATACTGCGATCGCCAGCTCGATTTTCGGAGTTTCCACTGACAGATTTGTGTGGGCGTGGCGCACAGCATGGGCAAAACCCTCGATCGCAGCAAGTTTACAAAGCTGCAAAACTGTTTCGGGAATGGGTAAAGGCTCTAACTGCTCAATCCACCATAAAACTTGAGTAACAGCCTTGAGTTCGCTACTTACTTGAAGCTTTATCTTGTGAAGAGGCTGGTTATAACTTCGATCGGATTGGGGAGTTCGTTGCTCTTGAAGCCAGTTAAAGCTATGTAGAACGTCGATTGCACGCTTAAAAAAATCCGCTTGAGTGCTAGGTTGGGGTGATACTATACCGGGCTGAAAATATTTGACAATTAACAGACAGTTTCGACCGGCAGACGTGCGGGTATAACTTAGCTCATCGGCAATTTTGCCAATAAGTTTTATACCTATTTTGCCTATTTCATCGATTTCGCTAAAATCTTCGTCATTGTGCGAGTTTCCGAATAATTTAAAATTCATTTGACTGACCTCTGTTGTTTATCAATAACTGCTTGTCTGTGTTCTGATCAAATCATGGCATCACTTTAATTAAGTGAAGTTGACCAGAGGTATAAAGTTAGGTCTATTAGAGGTCGGTATAATCAAAGTATACTCAAGGTATAATTAAACTACTATCATGCAGAGTCCCTATCCTTCGCAAGGCTCACGACTGGCAAGCATTCCAGCCGTCTAAGAGATCCTTCGCGAGGCTCAGGATGATTTAAGTGCATGACAGTGCGTAAGTTGTAATAAAGTTATACTGGGGGTTAACCTAGATGGATTGGCAAGAATTTCTTACAGGCGAATCTGGGAGACATGAATTATCTATGGAACAAACAGAAACATTATTAGCACTCTTCTCTCGTGAAAGAGTACCCCTAAATCAGACAGAGCTTTCATTAACATTAAGCATATCAGAACCTACTGTAAAACAGCGGATGGGAGAGATTTACAGGAAGTTTTCAGCCAGTTTTCCAGAACTTGATAACCACCAAGGTGCCGGTAAGTCGAGGATTCTGCATACTAAATTAAAACAGAAGTATTATCAACCATCACAACCAGTAGTTGCCCCCTACCCGGAAGAATTTATATCGATAATAGAAGAAAAAATTCGCAGGTTTTGCGGACGCCAATTTGTTTTTGATACTTTTCAGCAATTTATCACCGACAATCCTCACGGTTATTTTACGATCGTCGGGGATGCGGGAATGGGCAAAAGTTCGATCGTTGCCAAATACGTCTGGGAACATAAATCTCCCTGCTATTTCAATATTCTCGTCGAACGTCGCAACAGACCCGAATTGTTTTTGAAGAGCATTCGCCGCCAATTAATTGACCGCTATCAATTGCCAAAATCAGAAGACGCCGATTTACCAACTTTACTGGCAAGGGCGGCGGCAAAACTCACTGGTACTGAACGTTTGGTAATTGCAGTTGATGCACTGGATGAAGTCGAACAAGAACCGGGAGGTAATCTTTTACATTTACCGAAAAATCTGCCCAATAACGTATATTTTCTACTGACGCGGCGACCATATAGTTCGGATAAAAAGCAGTTGTTAGTAGATGTTCCGGTAAAAGAGTTAGATTTAAGAGACAAGGAGTATGTTGATTTCAATCAGGATGATATAAAAGAGTATATTCGGTATGCGATGGATACCGATACGGAGTATAAAGATAAACTGAGAACCTGGATTCAAAATCGCAGCATTTTAGATACAACTTTTGTCGAGCAAGTGGCAAACAAAAGCGAAAACAATTTTATGTATTTGCGGTATGTTTTGCCTGCAATTGCTAATGGTGATTACAATGACTTGAGTTTAACGCAATTGCCCGATGGGCTGCAAGAGTATTATCAAAGCCATTGGGTGGGGATGGGGATGGAAGCTAATCCAGGGCAATTGATGGAGATTGCCTTGTATATTTTACTAGAGATTGGCACGGCGATTCCCTGCGAGATGATGGCTGGAATTGCCAAAGTGGATGAATGCGATGTGAAAAAGGTTTTAGAAGATGAGTGGGTTGAGTATTTGAAAAAGCAGAATGTAGAAGGAGAACTTTGCTATACCATCTATCATGCTAGTTTCCTTGACTTTCTGAAAGCAAAACGGGAGATGGATGCAAAGCGGACAATTTTTCTGGAGGTAAATCAACGGATTGCTGAGTATTTAGAAAAGGAGATGGCGTGAGATGGGAGAATTTGCTGACAAGTTAGCGGCCAAACCACTTTTCTATCAACGTGCTTACCTGGGCAGCTTACTGCCCAATTATGTCAAGTCAGGGAATTTAGAAAAGTATTATCAAAAACTGACTGATTTTAACTTCCTGATGGCAAAGATTCAGCATCCTGAGTTTGGGGTGCAGGCACTGATTGATGATTTCAATTTGGTTGACGATTCAGAAGCAGTAACTAACCCAGAATACAACTCAGAAACAGCGAAAGCCCTGAACTTGATTCAAAGGGTACTGTGGATGTCTGCCGATATTTTGGATCGAGATCGGACGCAACTGGCAGGCCAATTGTTAGGGCGCTTGTTGCACTTTAACATTCCAGCAATTCAGGCAATGCTAGAGGTAGCCCAACAGTGGAAAGCTGCAACTTGGTTACGTCCTTTGACACCCTGTTTAACTCCCTCTCGCAGAGGATTGCTACGCACCCTAGAAGGTCATGGCGATTCGGTTCATGCAGTAGCCGTCAGCGCTGATGGGAAGCGGGCGATTTCTGGTTCAGATGACAAAACCCTCAAGGTTTGGGATTTAACAACTGGAAAGGAACTGTTTACTTTCAATGGTCACAGCTACTCAGTCCATGTAGTAGCCATCAGCAGTGATGGGAAGCGGGCGATTTCTGGTTCATATGACAAAACCCTCAAAATTTGGGATTTAACAACTGGAAAGGAAGAGTTTACTTTCAATGATCACAGCTACTCAGTCCCATTAGCCGTCACTGCTGATGGCAAGCGGGCGATTTCTCGTTCAGATGACAACACTCTTAAAGTCTGGGATTTAACAACTGGAAAGGAAGAGTTGACCCTCTATATCTATGGTTGGAGAAACTCGGCAAGCTTCGTAAATGCAGTAGCCGTCAGTGCTGATGGCAAGCGGGCGATTTCTGGTTCATATGGCAGCATTCTCATGGTCTGGGATTTAACAACTGGAAATGTATTGTTTGCTGCCAATCGGAGTCACTCCTACTCGGTAAATGCAGTAGCCGTCAGTGCTGATGGGAAGTGGGCGATTTCTGGCGGAGATGATAACACCCTTAAAGTCTGGGATTTAACAACTAGAAACGAACTGTTTACTCTTAGTCACAGTGATTCGGTAAACGAACTGTTTACTCTCAAGGGTCACAGTGAATCGGTAACAGCAGTAGCCGTCACTCCTGATGGCAAGCGGGCAATTTCTGGTTCATTGGACAAAACCCTCAAAGTCTGGGATTTAACAACTGGAAACGAACTTTTTACTCTCAATGGTCACAGTGAATGGGTAACAGCAGTAGCCGTCACTGCTGATGGCAAGCGGGCGATTTCTGGTTCAAGAGACACAACCCTCAAGGTCTGGGATTTAACAACTGGAGATGAACAGTTTATTCCCAATGGTCACAGCGACTCGGTACATGCAGTAGCTGTCACTGCTGATGGCAAATGGGCTATTTCTGGCTCAAATGACAACACCCTCAAAGTCTGGGATTTAACAACTAGAAACGAACTGTTTACTCTCAAGGGTCACAGTGGCTCGATAAATGCAGTAGCCGTCACTGATGATGGCAAGCTGGCGATTTCTTGTTCATATGACAAAACCCTGAAGGTCTGGGATTTAACAACTCGAAAGGAACTTTTTGCTCTCAAGGGTCACAGTGGCTCGGTAACAGCAGTAGCCGTCACTGCTGATGGCAAGCTGGCGATTTCTGGTTCAGATGACAACACCCTCAAAGTCTGGGATTTAACAACTAGAAACGAACTGTTTACTCTCAATGGTCACAGATACTTGGTAAAAGCAGTAGCCGTCACTGGTGATGGCAAACGGGCAATTTCTGGTTCAGATGACAACACCCTCAAAGTCTGGGATTTAACAACTGGAAACGAACTGTTTACTCTCAATGGTCACAGCAACTCCGTAAATGCAGTAGCCGTCACTGCTGAGGACAAGCGGGCGATTTCTGGTTCAAGAGACAACACCCTCAAAGTCTGGGATTTAACAACTGGAAAGGAACTGTTTACTCTCAATGGTCACAGCAACTCCGTAAAAGCAATCGCCGTCACCTCCGATGGCAAGCGAGCGATTTCTGGTTCATTTGACAAAACCCTCGAAGTCTGGGATTTGTTGAGTGGAAGTGTCATTGCGAGTTTCACGGGTGAAAGTTCGATCGCCTGTTGCGCTATTGCACCCGATGGAGTCACAATTGTGGCAGGCGACGAATCCGGCCGCGTATATTTCCTGCGACTCGAAGGGATTACTGAGTATTTAGAACAGGGGATGGCGTGAGATGGGAGAATTTGCTGACAAGTTAGCGGCCAAACCACTTTTCTATCAACGTGCTTATCTGGGCAGCTTACTGCCAAATCATGTCAAGTCAGGGAATTTAGAAAAGTATTATCAAAGACTGACAGATTTTAATTTTCTGATGGCAAAGATTCAGCATCCTGAGTTTGGGGTGCAGGCACTTATTGATGATTTCGATTTGGTTGACGCTTCTGAAGCAGTCACTAACCTAGAATACAACTCAGAAACAGCAAAAGCCTTGAACTTGATTCAAAGGGTACTTTGGATGTCAGCCGATATTTTGGAGCGAGATAAAAACCAACTAGCGGAACAATTGTTAGGGCGCTTACTGTACTTTGAAATGCCAGAAATTCAGGCAATGCTGGAAGTAGCCAAGCAGTGGAAAGCATCACCTTGGTTGCGTCCTTTGACACCTTGTTTAACTCCCCCTGGCAGGGGACTACTACGCACCCTCACAGGTCACAGCAAATCGGTAAATGCAGTAGCCGTCACTGCTGATGGCAAGCGGGTAATTTCCGGTTCAGCAGACAAGCTCAAAGTCTTGGATTTAACCACTGGAAATGAACAGTTTACTCTCAAAGGCCACAGCAACTTGATAAATGCGGTAGCAGTCAGTGCTGATGGCAAGCAGGCAATTTCTGGTTCAGCAGACAAAACACTCAAAGTTTGGAATTTAACTACAGAAAAAGAAGAATTTACTCTCAAAGGTCATAGCGATTCAGTATATGCAGTAGCAGTAACTGCGGATGGCAAGCGGGCAATTTCTGGTTCAGCAGACAACACCCTCAAAGTCTGGGATTTAACCACTGGAAAAGAAGAATTTACTCTCAAAGGTCACAGTTACTGGGTAGGTGCAGTAGCAGTAACTGCGGATGGCAAGCGGGCAATTTCTGGTTCAGGAGACAAAACACTCAAAGTCTGGAATTTAACTACGAGAAAAGAAGAACTTACTCTCAAAGGTCATAGCGGTTCAGTATATGCAGTCGCCATCACTGCGGATGGCAAGCTGGCAATTTCTGGTTCAAAGGACAATACTCTCAAAGTCTGGGATTTAACCACTGGAAAAAAAGAATTTATTCTTGAAGGTCACAGTTACTCGGTAAATAAGAAATTGTTTACTCTCAAAGGTCATAGCGATTTAGTATATGCAGTCGCCATCACTGCGGATGGCAAGCGGGCAATTTCTGGTTCTTTCGACAACACCCTCAAAGTCTGGGATTTAATAACTGGAAAAGAAGAATTTACTCTCGAAGGTCACCGTTACTCGGTAAATACAGTCGCTGTCACCGCTGATGGCAAGCGGGCAATTTCTGGTTCACGGGATGCCACCCTCAAAGTCTGGGATTTAACCACGGGAAACGAACACATTACTCTTAAAGGTCATAGCTACTTGGTAAATTCGGTAGCAGTAACTGCGGATGGCAAACGGGCAATTTCTGCTTCAGCAGACAACACCCTGAAAGTCTGGGATTTAACCACGGGAAAGCAACTCTTTACTCTCAAAGGTTATGGCTACCTGGTAAATGGAGCCGCTGTCACTGGGGATGGCAAGTGGGCAATTTCTTCTTCAGCAGGCAACCCCCTAAAAGTCTGGGATTTAACTACCGGAAAGCAACAGTTTACACTCTCTGGTCACAGCAACTTAGTAAATGCAGTAGCCATCACTGTTGATGGCAAGTGGGCAATTTCTGGTTCAGCAGACAACACCTTAAAAGTCTGGGATTTAACCACTGGAAAGCAACACTTTACACTCACTGGTCACAGCAACTCAGTAAATGCAGTAGCCGTCAGTGCTGATGGCAAGCTGGCAATTTCTGGTGCATCGGACAACACCCTAAAAGTCTGGGATTTAACTACCGGAAAGCAACAGTTTACACTCACTGGTCACAGCAACTCAGTAAATGCAGTAGCCGTCAGTGCTGATGGCAAGCTGGCAATTTCTGGTGCATCGGACAACACCCTCAAAGTCTGGGATTTAACCACTCGAAAGCAACTGTTTACTCTCGAAGGCCACAGTTACTCAGTAAATGCAGTAGCCGTCACTACTGATGGGAAGCTGGCAATTTCTGGTTCAGATGACAACACTCTCAAAGTCTGGGATTTGGCGAGTGGAAATGTCATTGCTAGTTTCACGTGTAAAAGTGCGATCGCCTCTTGCGCCATTGCACCCGATGGACTGACAATGGTGGTAGGCGACGAATCCGGCCGCGTATATTTCCTGCGGCTAGAAGGGGTGGAGGCACTAACATGAATTCCTCACCTCTCTCAACACCCATCTATACCGCTGCTTACCCAATAGAATTTCAGCAACTCCTGCGAGAAAAAACCGAGAATTTTGTCGGCCGCAAGTTTGTTTTTTCTGCGATTTCCGACTTTCTGGACTCCCACAGCCGCGGTTATTTCACAATAGTCGGCACTCCCGGCTGCGGCAAAAGTTCCATCCTCGCCCAATATGTCACCGCCCATCCTCGCAGTATCTATTACAACGCTGCAGTTGAGGGCAAAAATCGAGCTGAAGATTTTCTCGCTTCTGTCTGCACTCAACTGATTGACAAATACCTTGCCGCCAATGGGGAAACATCGGAAATTGTCAAGCTAAGATCTCAACTTCAAAATCTCGAATCCGATGATGGGAGTTGGTTTCTGTCTTTGTTGCTTCAGCAAATTAGCGATAAATTAAACGTAGCTTGCGAGACGGCACGTCATCGCCAAAAGTTGATAATTGTCATTGATTCTGTAGACGCGATCGCCCGCACGAGTCAGCCTCCCAGCACAAATCTGTTTTATCTGCCGAGATATTTGGGCGATCGTACTTATTTTATCCTCGCCCGCCGCCCGTTTTTGAGAGAGAAATCCGGTTTGTTAATTGAAACCCCCTCTCAAACTCTCGATTTAAGAGATTATCCCGCCCAAAATCGCGAGGATGCCCTGAACTACATTCAGCAATACCTATCAACCGCACCGGATTTAACTCAACCCGAATTCTGCCAACAACTCGCCACTGTCAGCGAAAACAATTTTATGTATCTGAGTCAGATGTTAAGGGCCATTAACGAGAATTCACACCCCGATGCTAATCTGGGAGAGTCCTCACTACTCTGTGAACTTCCTCCCGGTTTAGCAGCCTATTATCAAAACCACTGGCTGCGGATGACAGGTGAGGGCTTATCGGCGATCGAGTTGTCTGTGCTCAATGTTTTGGTAAAATCCCCAACAGGTTTGTCTGTAAGTGCGATCGCCAATATAATTGATCGGGATGAATACGATGTTGAAAAAGTGTTAGACAATTGGATCGAGTTCTTAAATAAACAAGAAATTGGAGGAGAAATTTGCTATAGTTTGTATCATAATAGTTTCCGCGAATGGCTGGGAAAACAATCTATTTTAGAATGATGATGAGGACACGCCAGTGTCCATTGGAGTCAACAAACACGTTAAACCGATAGTCCGACAGGGGTTGAAACCCCTGCCTCAAAGCTGAAGTCCTCTTTTAGAGGACTAATAAGTAACCACACAAAATTAATTACATAAAGACTCCTTGCTAGGCAAGGGTTTCAGTAGAAATATTGTGTAATTAATGCGGAAAAAATACTTAAATTATTCAGTCCTCTTTTAGAGGACTTTCGCTATGAGACAGGGAATTCATTCCCTGGCGGGCTGGCGGGTAGGCGGGAGGAATAGCCGACGAAAAGCTTAAGTAATATCAATTCCGATGCCACCGAGTTTTATATTATATCAAAAACAATACAACAATGAAACGAGCAGTATTTCTTGACAGAGATGGCGTCCTCAATATCGAAGCTGGTTACATTCACAAAGTAGAAGATTTGCATTTAATCCCCGGAGTCGCCCAAGCTGTACGCCGTTTAAATGACAAACAAATATTTTGCTGTTTGGTTTCCAATCAATCCGGCCCGGCGAGAGATTATTATCCGGTTAGCCACGTAGAAGCTTTGCACAAACGCCTGTGTCAGTTATTAGAAAATGAAGCAAAAGCCAAGTTAGATGCTCTTTATTACTGTCCTTATTTAAGCGCAGCAGAAGGCGGAATAAACCCCGAATTTACGCGGTATACAACGTGGCGAAAACCAAATACAGGGATGTTGGTAGCAGCGGCTTGGGAATACGATTTGGATTTGCCGAATAGTTTTATGGTAGGAGATAAAGCGACTGATGTTGATATGGCTCACAATGCCGGCTGTACTGGCATTTTGGTGCAGACTGGTTACGGGGAAAGCGTGTTGAGCGGGGAGTATCAGCACCATACTAAACCTGATTTTATTGCAGCAAATTTAGCGGTAGCAGTGGAGTGGATTTTACAACAGTTTGATTAGTGTTTGTAGTGGCATTTAAGTTTTTTGCCGTTGAGTCGAACAGGAAAGTGCTACGTAAGGAAGGGCGACGGTGAAGGTTGTACCAACGCCGATTTTGCTTTCGCAGGCGATCGCCCCTCCTTGCAATTCCACAGCTTTTTTAACAATTGTTAATCCCAAACCGTTACCTTTAATCTTTCCCGTATTCTTGCAGCGGTAAAACATTTCAAATATTTTCCCTACTTCAGTTTCTGGGATGCCGATACCTTCGTCTCGGATACGCATAATTAGTAAGGTAGAGCTAATATTTGTAAATTGGGAAGTGGCAAACAAACACTGAGGAGACAAGCAGAAAATAGCTTCTTTGTCTCCCTCGCCTGCTAGACGGCATTCCAATTCCAAGGTGACTTGCCCGCCGTTGGGAGAATATTTGATGGCATTGACGATTAAGTTAGAAATAATGCCGTGCAGCAATTGTTGATCTAACATCGCGCTGGTAACATCTGACGGGATTAATGTTAGTTTGTGCTTGGCTTCATTTCCTAACTGCAATTGATCGAGCAAGTCTTGACAAAATTCGACTAAATTTATCGGTAATGGATTGCATTTGAGTTGGCCTGCTTCTGCTCGACCCATAAACAGCATATCATCGATTAGCTGGTTCATCTTTTGGGTAGCTGAGTGCACCAGCCGCAGGGTTCTAACTTGGGATTCGTCACTGCTGCGAGTTCGATCGAGAAGTTCCGCAGAGATTAAAATCGCGTTGAGGGGATTCCGCAATTCGTGAGCGGCCATTGAAATATACTGGTTTTGGCGGTGCGATTTTTCTTCCACCGACTCTCTGACTGCTTCCGCGGCTTTGAGAGATTCTCGCATCTTGGTTTCGATTTCGTGTCTGTGCAGGGCAATCTCGATCGCCACCCGCAAATCATTTTGTTGAAATGGTTTGATAATATAACCGAATGGATCTGTAAGTTTCGCTCTTTGCAGCGTTTGATCGTCGGCATAAGCTGTTAAAAATATTGTCGGCACATTCCTATTAGTTCGGATTTTCTCGGCTGCTGTTACCCCGTCCATGTCACCTTTAAGCACGATATCCATCAACACTAAGTCGGGCGGGTTTTCGATCGCTTTTTTAATTGCTTCTTCTCCTGAAGAAACTGTAGCTGTTACTACATATCCCAGTTTTTTTAATCGACCTGCTATGTCTTGGGCTACAATAACTTCGTCTTCTACAACCAAAATTTGTATAGGGTTCATTTTTTGTTAAATACGCTGCCGATAATTTAACTCTTGGAAAATCAGACTGTAGCAGGTTCCACGCTGACTGTCAATGGCAATACTCGCCTCTAATTGGTAAGCCAACATTTTTACTAATCGCAATCCTAATGTTTCAGTATTTTCCCAGTCAAAATTCGCCGGAAATCCGCGACCGTTATCTTGAATAGTTAAATGAAATTGGTAATTATTTATTTCATGAAAATTGATAGATATTTCACCAGCAAGACTTGAGATAAAGGCATATTTTAAAGAGTTAGAAACCAGTTCGTTAATAATTAAACCGCACGGAATTGCTGTTTCTATGTTTAAATAAATGGGGTCAACTTTGAGATTAAATTTGATTGAAGTGTTGCCGCAACCAAAAGATTGATACAAATTAGCAACCAAGTTTTCGACGTAGGGGGAGAGGGCGATGCGATCGAGATGTTCGGATTGATAAAGTTGCTCGTGAATCAGAGCCATTGAATGGATGCGGGTCTGGCTTTCTTCAAATAAAGTTAGCGTCGCTTCGTCTTCAATGTATTGAGCTTGAAGTTGCAGCAAGCTGGAAATTACCTGCATATTATTTTTGACTCGGTGGTGAATTTCTTTGAGCAATACTTCTTTTTCGCGGAGTGCTGCTTGGATGCGGGCATCGGTCAATTTGCGATCGCTGATATCTTCGCAAATACCGGCGATGCGGTAAATTTTACCCGATTCGTCGTAAATGGGAAAAGCTCGATCGCACACCCAGCGAATTGTGCCGTCTGGCAGAAAAATCCGATATTCGGTATTGGTGGACTCGCCCTGCAACACTCGCCCCATTGCCTCTTCCAACAGGATTTTATCTTCTGGATGCACCCACTCCATCATTTTTAATGGATCAGCATACAATTCTTCGCGACTGCGCCCCCAGATTTGTTCGTAAGCTGGACTCAGATACAATAAATCGGTGAATTCTGCAGACATTAGCCAGACGGAATCTTGGATATTTTCTGCTAGCTGGCGGAAGCGTTCTTCACTTTCACGAATGGTTTTTTCTGCCTGTTTGCTTTCACTTATATCTTCTGCAATGCCAACGATGCGGTAAACTTGACCAGCTTGATTTCTAATCGGAAAAGCCCGAGCGCGAATCCAGCGAATTTGGCCGTCAGGTCTGAAAATTCGATATTCGATATCCTTTTCAAACTCCATTTGTTTCGTGAAGGTAGCAATAACGCGGTCGCGATCTTCTGGATGGAAAGACTCTGTAAAAAAGCGCCCGTAAGCATACAAATCAGCACAGCTTCTGCCCCATATTTTTGCATAAGCCGGACTAATATAAATAATTTCCTGGGGTTGAACGTTTACCATCCAAAACACGCTTTCAATGTTTTCTGCTAGCTGTCGGAACCTTTCTTCGCTCTCTTTCAGTGCTGCTTCGGTTTTTTTGCGATCGCTAATATCTTCTGTCACTACTACATTGTAAATTGCCCCACTCAGCGGTTCTTTGATTAGCGATACTGTAATATTTACCCAAACTACAGTGCCGTCTTTGTGCAGCAAGCGTTTTTCCATTTTAAAACTGTCAATTTTTCCGGCAAATAATTTCTTGTTTTGTTCTAAATCTGCATCTATATCTTCTGGGTAAGTAACGTCCATCCAAGTTCGCGACAGCAGTTCGCTCGCACTATATCCCACTATCTCGCAGAATTTTTGATTGACTCGCAAATAGCGGCCTGTTGCGTCAGGGTGCGTAATACCGACTGCCGCTTGTTCGACGGTGGCCCGAAAGCGTTCTTCGCTATCTCTGAGGGTTGCTTCTGCTTTTTTGCGATCGCTAATATCGCGCTGCACGCCAAAATAGCCCACGATTCTGCCGTGGGAATCGTAAATGCAAATATAGTCGCCTTCTATCCAAACTGGAACCCCGTCAAACGTGCGATTCTCATTTTCGATGTGGATTCTGCCAGCATCAAAAAATTCCCTGATTATCTCTCTGCCACCAGTCAAGTTGTGCGATAACAAAGAGTAAAGCGTGCGACCAATAAACTCTTCCCTAGTACCCCCGTATTGAGCTATCAAAGCATCATTTGCCTTCGTTACCCGCCCGTTAGTAAATACATAATCCAAAACTTTTTCTTTGTCAACTGTATCGTCCCAGTGCACTGGTTCGTCCAGCATCATAAATAAAAAACCATCTAAAGATTGAGAGAAAAACAATTCTAGCTGTTCCTGGCTTTCTCGCAAAGCTTCTTCTGCCTGCCAGCGATAGATAATTTCTTCCCGCAATTGAGTGTTAGCTGTTTTTAAGTCTTCTGTGCGCTTTTGATATTTAATTTTTAGCTGATTTTTGATTTCTTGCAGCGCTATTTCTGCCTGTTGTTTTTCGGTGATATCATGAGTAACTACCATGCCGGCAAAAATTTCTTCTCGGTCGTTTTTGACGGGAACAGTTGTTGTTAAATAAACGCGATCGCCGTATTTATATTCAAAAGTATTCTCTTTTCCTGCCAAAGCAGCGCGATATGTAGTCTCAAAAAGTTGCCAATCTTCAGGTGGCGATGCTTCCCACAATGTTTTGCCTTCCAACAGTTCTTTGGACAAACCAACTACTGCCAAACCTTGGCCGTCAACCAGAGTATAGCGCAAATCGCGATCGAACAAAAACACCGACCCATTGGGATAATGTTTGATGAGAGTTCGGTACATTTCCTGGCTTTTTTCCAGAGATGTGATTAACCCAATGCGATCGTCCTCGATGATATCAAATTCTGTTGCCGAACCCGAAACGCCAGCATTCTCGACTGCTTTGAGTTGTGCTTCTAATTTCTGGCACAATTCTCTCTGCTGCTGCAAATCCTCTTCGAGTTGCCGAATCTTTGCTTTTTGCTCTGCTACTAATGCTTCGCAGGTTTCCAGAGGTCGATCGATCTTGGTAGGATCAATACACATAATTGCTCTAGGTTTTGCAGTTGCGGACTTGAGCTTTTTCAAGTTAATACTAACTCACATTTTGCACCATTGTCAGCAACAGGCTTTCCGGCCTGTTCCACAAGAAAATTTATCTTTTGTGGAACAGGCCGAAAAGCCTGTTCATAAAAGGCTAATTGAGAAGGGTGCAATATCTCAATACTAACAAAGCTCAAGCCTTTACTGCCAACTTAATTAATCAATTTTTCTTGACTTATCCCCAAAGCCTTCTATCTTTATTTAGGAACTCCCGCCGTCAAGACTTCATGACTTTCCAATGTCACCAAAACATCATCTTCAATTCTCACGCCAATACCGCGCCATTTTTCAGGAACCTCCGGCTGTCCTTCAACGGGTTTAATATAAGGAGAAATATAAATCCCCGGTTCCACCGTCAGCACTTGTCCTGCCTGCAAAACTTGCGGATTTTCGCCGTACTGATAAACGCCGACATCATGCACATCCAATCCCAGCCAATGACCAGTGCGGTGCATATAAAATGGCTTGTATTTCTCTTCTTTAATTATCTCTTCAATGTCGCCCACCAAAAGTTTTAAATCCATTAAACCTTCCACCAAAACGCGCACCGCTGTTTCATGAATTTTGCTGTAAGGATTTCCGGGATATACTTGACTAATTGCCTGCAATTGTGATTGCAAAACTAAGTCATAAATTATCTGTTGTTCAGTTGTAAATTTGCCACTAACAGGAAAGGTGCGAGTAATATCAGCGTTGTAGTAGTCGCAAGCACAACCGGCATCTATTAGCAACAAATCGTTTTCCTGCATTTGGCGGTTGTTTTCGATGTAGTGGAGGACGCAGGAATTGTAGCCGGATGCAACAATTGAAGGGTAAGCGGGAGTGCAGCCATTTAAGCCGAAAGTATGTTCTATTTCAGCTTGAATTTCATATTCGTATCTGCCCGGTTTGGCGAATTCTTGGGCGCGGTTGTGCGCTGCAACTGAGATATTAGCGGCTTTTCGCATTAATGCTAATTCAGTTTCGCTTTTCACCAGCCGCATTGGGTGTAAAATGATGTTGGAATCTTCGATTGCTGTCGGGCCTGTGCCACGTTTGGGATAGGTTGCCATCAAGCGCTGCCAGTGATTGAGGACTGTTTGGTCGAAACTACGATCGCGCCCGAAGTGATAATATATGCGATCGGCCTTTTCTAAATATTTCGGCAATTTTTCCGCAAGTTCATTAATCGGGAAAGCTTCATCCGCGCCGTACAATTCCTTAGCGCCTTCTACTCCGGCGCGATAACCGTGCCAAGTTTCTTTTTCCAAGTCTTTTGGCTGCACAAACAACACAAATTTGTGTTCTTCGTGGTGTGGCGCGAGCACTGCTACCGCCGCAGCTTCGTTGAAACCGGTTAAGTAGAAAAAATCGCTATCTTGTCGGTAGGCATATTCTACATCGTTGTGCATGACGGCTGCGGGTGCGCTGCGAAATATCGCCGTCCCGCTGCCAATTTTTGCCATTAATTGTTCGCGTCTTTGCCGATATTCGGTGGGGTTTGTCATCCGATTTTAGATTTTAGATTTTAGATTTTAGATTGATTGTAATATTAACACTCGGCGGTTTCAAGCGCTGTCAAACTTGCACCCGCAAGGCAAGGGTGGAAGATATAGGTGTCTGTTTTTTTCTGGGTCTACTTATTTATTCTCTTGTTCTGCGATCGCCAATTTACAAGTATAGTCAACCAGCCGAGACAAAGATGAGTGGCCATCGACTAAAGTCCATTTCGGAGAGAAATTCGACCAATTTTCGCCATCTTGGCTAACTCTGACCGTTCTCAACTGTCGTTGCTGGCAGTCAACTTCCATTTGCGCCAACAATTTATCGTTACTAAACTGTTGAGTTACTAAAATAGTTCTGACTGGATAAGAGGGAGCACCGGGAATATCGGATTTGCTTAATTCAACGCTGCTGGAGTCGATGCAAATATCTACAAAACATCTTGATTTTTCGGCGCGGGCGCTCAAAGTATTGACACCAACACAAATAAAAGCTGCTATAAAAAAAAATGACAAATTCTTAGTATGTAGGGCCAATGTAGTATTCATCTGCGTTAATTGGCGTTTAGGGGCGGTTTAATATTATTGACAGTTTAATAAAAAAGTAGGGACGTGGCAATAGTCTTGCGTCCCTACTTTTTAAAGACACGGCAATGCCGTGTCCCTAATGTTCAAACAACTATTAAAGTTGAGGAACGTATTGTTCTTTTTCAGGAACAAAAGTGTATTCAGAGACGATTAGGCGCAACTCTTCGCCGTCGATGGTTTCTTTTTCGATCAACAAATCGACTAAGCGATCGATCACGGTGCGATTTTCGCGAATAATTCGGCGGGCGTCGTCGTAGCAGTGATCGACAATCGATCGAACTTGTCCGTCAATCCGAGAGGCTATTTCTTCGGAATATTCCGATCGCGCTGTGTAGTCGCGGCCGAGGAAAATTTCGCTTTGCTGGGCTTCCAGGGCGATCGGGCCCAAGGTAGACATCCCGTAGCGAGTTACCATTTGGCGCGCCATACCGCTTACTTGCTGCAAGTCGTTGCCGGCACCGGTGGTTACTTCGGCATCGCCGAAAACTACTTCTTCGGCTGCGCGGCCACCCAAAGCACCGCTAATCCGGGCTAAAATTTGCGATCTTGAAATCAAACCTTGGTCTTCGCTGGGCATGAACCAAGTCAAGCCCCGGGCCTGTCCGCGAGGAACTAAGGTAACTTTTTGAACTGGATCGTGGGCTTGAATGATTGTACCGACGATCGCGTGGCCGATTTCGTGGTAAGCAATCAAGCGCTTGCTCTTGCTGTCCACCAAAGGAGTGCCTTCCATACCTGCTACCACGCGATCGACTGCATCGTCAACTTCGAGCATCGTAATCGCTTCTTTGCGGCGGCGGGCGGTTAAAATCGCAGCTTCGTTGAGCAAGTTAGCCAAATCAGCGCCGGTAAAACCAGGAGTGCGGCGGGCGATAGCGTCCAAAGAAATCTCTGGAGACAGCTTCTTGTTGCGCGCGTGAACTTCCAAAATTTCCAAGCGACCTTTGATATCCGGCGTATCTACGCTAACTTGGCGGTCAAAACGTCCCGGACGCAGCAGCGCTGAGTCGAGCACGTCGGGGCGGTTCGTGGCAGCAATGATGATAATGCCAGTATTGCCCTCAAAACCGTCCATTTCGGTCAGCAACTGGTTCAGGGTTTGTTCCCGTTCGTCGTTACCGCCACCGATACCGGCGCCGCGCTGGCGGCCCACTGCATCGATTTCATCGATAAAGATGATGCAAGGAGCATTTTCTTTAGCTTTCTTGAACAAGTCCCGAACGCGGGAAGCGCCGACACCGACGAACATTTCGACAAATTCCGAACCGGAGATGCTGAAGAAAGGTACGCCGGCTTCGCCTGCGATCGCTTTTGCCAGCAGGGTTTTACCGGTTCCGGGAGGGCCAACTAGCAGCACGCCTTTGGGAATCTTCGCCCCGACTGCGGTGAAGCGTTCGGGTTTTTTGAGGAATGTCACTACTTCTTGTAGTTCTTCTTTGGCTTCCTCAACGCCTGCTACGTCGTCAAACAGTACGCCTGTTTTAGCTTCCATTTGAAAGCGAGCTTTGGATTTGCCAAAGTTCATCGCTTGGCCAGGGCCCCCTGGCACGTTGCCACCGCGGCGGAAGAGGAAAAACAGGCCTCCTACTAACAAGAGGGGAAATACTAGATTGCCTAAAAGTCCCCAGACAGCACCGTCGTTGCGTAGTGGGTGAGTGTCGAAGCTGATTTTGGAGTCTCTGAGCCTAGAAACCAGTTCCGGGGCATTTGAGGGCAAGTCTACCCGCCACCGCTGCTCGTGATTGTCCAGTTCGGGATCGACTGCTAGGACAATAGCCGTCCGGCCTCCGTCGTAAAGGTCAACGCTGGTCACTCGACCGGCGTTTAAGTAATCTAAGAATCGACCGTAGCTCAGGCGGGTGCTGGCGGTGTTCTTGCTCATTTCTGCCGGGGATGGCGCAAAGGCCCCCTGCCACAAGAAAAAGCCGATGACTAAGGCGGGTAAAGTCCAAAGTAGTATAGTTCGCCAAGAAATTTTCATAAACGCGGATGCCTTGAATTGGGGACAGATCGGGTAAGATCGCGGTGTGGGAGAAGTGCGACAAAAGTTTACACTCAGAATCTTAACTAAATTTAACTTAACAATGCACTCTCAGGCAACAGGCCGTATTGCCGCGATCGATCGAGAATACTCCTCGACCGAAACCATCCAGGGTACAAGCCCCCGGACCGCGGCCCCTGTTGTCGCCTCTAAAATCTAAAATCTAAAATCTAAAATCTAAAATCCATTAAGGGCGATCGTCCCGAATATAATGTTTGGTGCTGATTTCGATACCGATCTAGGTAGAGTTAGAAGAATCGCCGCAAAACCCACTGTCTTTAAGCGTGGCAGTGTCAAGGGATAAGGCATGATAATGGTGAGGCTCAGTGAGGTAACACATTTCAATGACAACTAGACAGCTTGTTCCTAATTCGGCTATGCTGACCCAGCAGACTAAAGTCGCTTCTAACAAATCGATTATTAGTGCTGATTTGGGTCGGACGGCAACTAAAGCTTGCGTGAGTCGCAACCCGAGTAGCGTTGTTTTCATCCCTGCCAACGTGGCTACTATGCCCGTAGAAAAGGTGCGGGGCGGCAGCTTTGAGTCCAAAGCAACAGACCCTCTGTTGGATATGTGGCTGGAGTACCAGGGCAAGGGCTACGCGATCGGTCAATTGGCAGCAGATTTTGGCGCTAATCTCGGTGGCGCTGACCAATCGAAAGTAGTAGATGCTTTGGTTAAGGTCTTTTCCTGTGCTGGATATTTCCAGATGAAAGGCGAAATAGCAGTTGTGCTGGGTTTGCCGTTTTATTCGCAGGATCAGTTTGAGAAGGAAAAGGAAGAGATTATCAGCCAACTGCGCTCTCCCCACGTTGTGGTGTACCGGGGCGAGCGGGTGGATATTAACATCAGTCACGTTTGGGTGATGCCGGAAGGGTTCGGCAGCCTGATTTGGTGCGAGGCTCAAGATAACAAGGAGTTTACGCCGGAGTTGCCGGAACTGTCGGTGGCTGTTGTAGATATCGGACACCAAACTACCGATTTGTTAATGGTCGATCGTTTCCGTTTCGCCCGGGCGGCTTCAAAGAGCGATTCCTTCGCAATGAACAAGTTCTACGAACAAGTTGCCTCAAAGATTCCGGGGGCAGACCCTCAATCTCTGTCTTTACTGGAAGCGGTGAATAAACCCGAAGGCCAGCGTTTCTACCGTCCCAGAGGAGCGACTAAGCCGACTAATTTAGATCCGATTATTAAGGACTTGCGGGAGGCTTTCGCTAACGAACTGTCCGAACGTTTGGTGCAGTGGTTGCCCGAACGTGTGACGGATGTGGTTCTGACTGGCGGTGGCGGCGAGTTTTTCTGGGAGGTTTTGCAACCTTTGCTTAAAGACGCCAATCTTAAGGCTCACTTGGCTCAGCCTTCCCGGAAAGCTAATGCTTTGGGACAGTTTATTTATGCTGAGGCTCAGCTAGCCACGATAAAGTAACGCATTAAGGCTTGAACCCTATGGCACTGTGGGCAAAAAATAAGGCGAATTTCTCGGTGGCGTTTACGGAAGATGCTGCGGATCAAACTTTGCTGGCCGCTATTGAAAAAGAGTTGGCTTTCACGAAGTATCAGACTTTCAGCAATCTCTGCAAGCAAGCTTTGTGGCAGTTTTTGTCTGTATCTGAGTCTGCTAGCTCTACACAGAACTTTCAGCGGTTGGAACAGCGTATTGCTGAACTTGTGGTGAAATTTGCTGAGTTTGAGCACAATGTTTCGGCAGAGGAATTAAGCCGTTTGGAGGGACTGGAACATCAACTGAGTCAACTCAGCGCGCAGTTGGATCAGTTGCAGGGGAGTGTTAACAGTAAGTTTGCTCAAGTTTCTTTTGCCCCAGTTTCAAAAGTAGTAGAGCCTGGCCCGATTGAGTCTGACTCTGTGGCGGATGATAATGTAGTGCCTGATGCTGAAGTTGCTCCTCCTCGGAATTCCGATCCTTTGTTGGAGCGTTTAAGTTCTTTGTTACCCCAAGATTTCTAAAATGAGGTAGACCCAGGCTAAAAAGCCTTGAGATGTAATGTTAGTGGCCCGCTGTTAGCAGCCGGTACTGAATACAGAAACAAAGCGATCGCTCTTTTGAAAAAAAAGGGCGATCGTTTTGTTATTGCCGATTTTAGATTTTAGATTTTAGATTTGAGATTTACTCATTTTTATCTATACCATTCCCATTATTTGATTAATCCTAATTTTTGTAAGCGCGAACGAATCGCACTAGGCTGTCGCTGAAATCTCTGAGCTAATTCGTCAATTTGTTGACCGCTAGCATATTCTTTCTTCAAATTTTCGTCTTCATCCTGACTCCACTTGACATAAGCTCTGGGATATTTCTGGCGAATTTTCTCATTCTGGGTTTTAGGTCGATAACCATTCTTTTGCTCGCCATTCAAACCAGAACCCAACTGTGGGTTAATTTCCCCACCGCGATGGGCTAGCGCCTCTTGCACGCGGTTGGGAATCACAGCAATTTCTTCTGAGAGTTCCGCTAAAGCATTGTCTACTTTTTGCTGAAGTTCTGTTAGCTGCCGCTGCTGCAAATTGCCCCACTGTGGCAGTTCGTTGATAAACTGCTGCAAGTCCAGAATTATTGTGGTCAAAGTTTCGACTTGTTGCAATTCCGGTCGCTGTTTGAATTGGCGGCTGGTGAGTTCGATCTCACTTTGAATCATTTTAATAGTTTTTTCTAAAATTATTAGTCGCTGGCGCAGGTTCTCAATTGCTGAAATTAGAGAGTGTACGTTTTCTCCAGGCCCAACATTGAGATTTTCGCGAGATGTTTGAGAAAGAGCTTCGTCTAAAGCATTTACAGCAAGTTGCAATTGCTCGATCGCGCGATCGGTAGTAGCTGCTTGTTGATTTACGCGATCGAACGTGGCCGCCGTACTTGCTTTAACTTGCTTGTGCAGCTTCTGCCGGTTCACAAAATTCAACACCAACGCAATCACGATCGCGCCTTGAGCATAAACGCTCTGTTCCCAAACCAAACTAGCAGCCAATCCCACAGCAGAGGCAGCAATAAAAACCACTTCAGCAGTTTCTAACAAATTGCTCGACGTGGGATTTTGGATTTTTGTTGGTGAATTGGATGATGACATAAGTTAATTAGGAATTGGGAATTGGGAATTGGGCATAGGGAATTGGGCATAGGGCATAGGGCATAGGGAATTGGGAATTGGGAGGCTGTACATCACGGAATTTAAAATTACTATGGGTTTTTTATTGACAGCCATGTAATTAAATATATTAAAGCTGCAAAATTTGTCGAGCTAAAGTGAAATAAATCAAGACCCCGAGGACATCAACTGCGGTGGTAATAAAGGGAGCAGACATTAAAGCGGGGTCTAAACCCAAAGAACGAAATAGAAAAGGCAGAGCTGAACCGGCAATAGAAGCTAAAATTGCGATCGCAAACAAACTCACTCCCACCGCGAGTGCCACTGCTAAACTCCCTTGCAGAGTATAAGCCCAGCCCGTCGCTACAGTCCCCAATATAGCTCCTAGTAGCGCTCCCGCCATCCCCTCGCGAACAATTACTTGAAACGGGCCCATTGCTGTAATTTCGTCAGTGTTCAAACCGCGAATTACAACAGTTGAGGACTGAGCTCCGACATTGCCTCCAGTGCCCGTCAGCAGGGGAATAAAGGCTGCTAGGGCGACTACTTGGTTCAAAATATCTTCTTGAGCTCTAATAATTGCGCCGGTGACAGTATTAGTTAAAAGCAGAACAAACAGCCACACGACTCTTTTCCGGGCAACGGTGATTAAATCGGTCTGAAAATAATTGTCGCCACCGGATTGGACGCCGCCCAAGGTATAAATATCTTTGGCTGCTTCTTGTTCTAAAATGTCGATCGCATCGTCAACTGTAATGATGCCGACCAAACGCTGTTCGCGGTCTACAACGGGCACAGCTAAAAAATCGTAACGCTGGATCAGCCTAGCTACTTCTTCTTGATCCGTTCCTGTTTGAACAGAAACTACGTCGCGGGTCATAATTTCGCCGACGGTTTTGTCGAGGGGCGAAGTGACTAAATCCCGCAGGGATAAAATACCTGTCAAGCTGCGTCCGGCGTCGGTGACGTAAAGAGAATAAATTGTTTCGGTAGTTTTAGCCAAAGAGCGAATTCGGTCTAAAGCTTGGGCGACGGTAAAGCTTTCTTTGAGAGAAATATATTCCGGGGTCATGATCCGACCGGCGGTACTGGCTTCGTAACCCAAAAGTTGAGCCGTAGCTTCCCGTTCCGTCGGGCTCAATTCACCCAACAGGCGACGGACTAATATTGCCGGCAGTTCGTCAAAGAGTTTAGCTCGATCGTCCGGGGACATTTTGTCTACAATGTCAATGACTTCTTGGCGTTTGAATTTTTCGCAGAGGGACTGCTGAACGCTGGAGTCGAGATATTCGTAGACTGCGATTGCTTCGTCTTTGGAAAGCAAGCGGAAAGCTATTACTTGCATGGTTTCTGGCAGGCCTTCGATAGCTTCAGCTATGTCTGCTTCCTGCACCGGGTGCAAAATCGCTTTTGCTCCTTTAAAGTCTCCTTCTTCCAACAGGGCCCTTAACTGCGATCGAACTAATTCCCGCAGTTCTTTTCGCGCGTAGGTTGGTAGAGAAGACGATTGATAACTTTTTTCTGTCACTGATGACCCTCCTAAACCTGTGCTGCGCGCCTTCCTGAATCCAGTTTAGAGCCTATTGACGCCACTGGTTACAGCGATCGGACTTGCCCTGACAAGATCCGCACCTGACCACGAATTTCAAAGGTAGTACCCGCCACGTGATTTATCCGTGGAATCAATCCCAAATCGAAAATCGAAAATCACTTATTGCCCCCGCATTGATCCGTGGGGTCGCCTCTAAAATCTAAAATCTAAAATCTAAAATCGCGCAATCGATTGACCCCTATTCTTCTGGTGCGCGCCGACCACCTTGCCCGATTTGGGTTCAAATACATTTATCTTGAGCGGCAACACTCATCGGTAGGAAAGGAGAATTGCGCCCCAGCACTTTTTCCAACAGGTTTGTCGAACTTTGATTGCGAATATAATTATTGACTGTTTCTTGCCATTCAGTGTCACTTGCTGGCAATATCATGCCGTAAGAAATGCAGGTTAAAGGCTGCTCCGGTATCACAGAATATTGGCTTGGACTTAAACCCTGTCTCAGCGTTTCTCCTACTAACAGCATTCCGTCGCTAGCGAAGGCATCGATTGTTCCTGATACCGCATCTTTTACACCAGACTGTCTGCCCGCGATACCTTCATACAAAGGTGTAGGGCTAGGATTTAGACTCTCAGATCAAATCAATGAACAGGGAACAGGAAAATTCTTTGATGTAGGAATGAGTCTCAAAAGCTGCATCTGAATAGTATATAATTATCACACAACAGATGTGATATTACAAGGTGCGTATGGTGGGATAAAAATTCTCTTCGCTCTTATTTTTATTACGGAATGTTTAAACTTGTATCTTTTCCTTAACCCTTTTATATTCTTTACCAAATCTTTATTTTTTTTGTATAGGGTCTTGTTATCGTTGCTTCAAGCGAGCTTACAGCATTTTGCAACAAGAGTGAAATAGCCTTTAGTTAAAAAAGAGGTCTTTATGACACAGTGCCCCTGCTGCTCGAATCAAATGCTCCGTCACGTTCGCCAGCATCAAATCTACTGGTTTTGTCGCCAATGTTGGCAAACAACACCTATTTACAATCTGAACAGATGTTGCTCATCGCCATCTCTAAATCTAGTTAGAGGGCTAGGGCTTAATGAACAAGATTCTTTACCAGTGGAATCTAATAGCTCATTTGAGGGGGTATAAAGTTTAGATAGTGCCTTATAACTAACTGGTTTTCCGGCTCAAGACTTAGCTCTCTTGCCTCAGTAAATTACCCAATTATAGCCCAATAAATCGAAAACAGCTCTATTCATCTATCGCTTAATTTATGGTGATCCCTCGACGCAAAGTCATTATAAGTTTAGACCAAACACCACTTAAACGATTGCTACCTCTTTTGCTTGGTGTGGTGGCTTCTTTTGCTGT
This sequence comes from Microcoleus sp. B4-C2, assembly GCF_036705265.1. Classification (NCBI taxonomy): domain Bacteria; kingdom Bacillati; phylum Cyanobacteriota; class Cyanophyceae; order Oscillatoriales; family Microcoleaceae; genus Microcoleus; species Microcoleus sp. B4-C2. The sequence continues at coordinate 33,747 of NZ_JAUBUB010000010.1, read as the reverse complement.
TTTATTTACGTGGCAACAGCTAACCATCAATGCACAAATTCACATTGAGCAGTTAATTCAGCAGGAAGCCAATGCGATTCAGTCACAACTAACCGAAGGATTATCCATTCGAGTGTTGACGCTTCGGCAAATGGCGAGTCGCTGGCAAGCCAATGGCGGTACACCAAAGGCTCTTTGGGAAGCCGATGCTGAGGCTTATGTAAAGGATTTTTACGGTTATCAGGCGATCGCATTAGTCGATCCATCATTTAAAGTGCGATGGGTTGCACCACTGGCAGGGAATGAGGCAGCGCAAAACCTAGATTTGAATGGGGAACTACGTCGGAAAATTACTTTGCAAGTAGCTCGTGATTTGCGTCAACCTATCTTAAGTGGCAATATTTCACTTGTTCAAGGGGGTAAAGGATTTTTAGCAAGTTTTCCTTTGTTTGTAGGTGAACGGTTTGATGGGTTTATTGTCGGAGTTTTTCAATTTAAAACTCTATTTGAGAGTATTTTAAAAGTGTCATCTGGGTACAATGTGGCTATATATGATGGCCAAAATTTGATCTACGGTCAAAAGTATTTGCCTCAAAAATCCGAGGATAAAACAGTTGTAGTGAAAGCCTATGGTGTAGACTGGAGGATAGAGGTTTTTCCAACTTCATATCTACTAAATAATGTCAAATTTTATTGGCCAAGAGTTGTATTAATTGGTGGTTTAGTTTTGGTTTTGATCCTGATGTGGGTCGTGTATCTCGCACAAATTAGTTATGGCAAAGTCGATAAATTCAAAAAAGCTAATCGCCAGTTGCAATGGGAAATTCACCAGCGAGAACAGGCAGAAATTGCGATCGCCCGACTAGCTGCGATCGTTGAATCTTCGGAAGATGCCATTCTTAGTAAAGATTTAGAGGGTGTAGTTACAAGTTGGAATGTAGGAGCCGAAACAATTTTTGGCTATACAGCGGCCGAAATAGTAGGGCAATCAGGGAGAAAAGTGATTCCCGCAGACTATCGAGATGAGGAAAACGAAATTATCACTAAAATCCAGCGAGGAGAACGCATCGAACACTACGATACAAAGAGGCTGAGGAAAGATGGAACATTAATCGATGTCTCGATGAGTGTCTCCCCCATTAAAGACCATGCAGGGAATATAATTGGAGCCTCAAAGATTGCCCGGAATATTGCTGACCGCAAACAAGCAGAAGCAGCACTACGTCAAAGTGAAGAACGCTGGGAACTTTCTGTACGCGGGAATAATGACGGCATTTGGGATTGGAATGTTCAAACCAACGAGGTCTTCTTTTCTAGTCGTTGGAAGGAAATGCTGGGCTATGAAGACCATGAAATCCAAAACATTCTAGACGAATGGGCTAATCTGGTACATCCCGATGATTTGGGATGGGTGATGCAAGCCGTTCAAGATCATTTTGCCAAGAAAACTCCTTTCTATATCACAGAACATCGCATTCGCTGCAAAGATGGTTCCTACAAATGGATTTTGGATCGTGGTCAAGCACTTTGGGATGATGCAGGTAACGTAATTCGGATGGCTGGCTCTCACACCGACATTACGGAGCGCAAGCAAGCTGAAGTTGCTTTACAGGTCAGCGAAGCCAGATATCGGCAATTGATCGATAACTTAAATGCGGGTTTTGTGATTCATGGGACAGATACCTGCCTCCAATTCTGTAATGAAACGGCCGCTGAATTACTAGGGTTTTCAATGGATCAAATGCTGGGAAAACCCGTGAGCGATCCGGCATTGCATTTGGTGCGGGAAGATGGCAGCGTTATGCCCCTAGAGGAATATCCCGTGAATCAGGTTTTATCCACTGGAAGTGCCCTCAAAAATTATGTTTTAGGAATTCAAAAAGAAATTAATAGTTTTGTTTGGGTATTAGTTAATGCCTACCCTGAGTTAAATCAAACTGGTCAAATCCAACGAGTTGTAGTTACGTTTATTGATATTAGCCAGCGCAAAAAAGTAGAACTGGAAATCCAAAAAACGCGCAATTTCTTACAAGCACTGCTGGATAATTTACCGATCGCAATTTTTGTTAAGGACGCACAGCCTAAACGATTTGGGGTATTTCAGTTTTGGAATAAAACCAGCGAACGGTTATTTGGCATTTCAGCCGAACAAGCGATCGGCAAAAGTGGCTATGATTTTTTCCCAACAGAACAGGCTATCTTTTTTGACCAGAAGGATAGAGAAGCCTTTGAGAAAGGTAAGAGTGAGGATATTGCTGAAGAAATCATTGACAGTCATAGTCTCGGAAAACGTTGGCTGCATACGGTGAAGATTCCCATTTACGACGAGCAGCATCAGCCCCAGTACCTACTTTGTTTTTCAGAAGATATCACCGATCGCAAACACGCAGAAGCAGAGCTTAGAGAACTGAGTGAGGTGATGAAAAATGCGCTGTCCGGCATTTCCAAACTGGATGTACAAGGGCGTTACATCTATGTCAATAAAGCATATTCTGACGTGACAGGCTATCAGCCAGAAGAAATGATCGGGATGTCCTGGGAAAAAACCGTAGATCCCGATGAGTTGAAAAAACTCGTTGCAGCCTATGAGCTGATGGTGCAAGAGGGCAGAGTTGAAGTTGAAACCAGAGGGGTTCGTAAAGAAGGTTCGGTTTTTTATAAGCAATTGGTGATGATTTCAACTTACGACGAACAGCATCAATTTTTGGGGCATTACTGCTTCATGAAAGATATTAGCGATCGCAAAAAAGCCGAACTTGCACTAGAACAGGAACTCCTGCGGAGTAAAGCCTTCTTCAACACTTCAATGGACGGTGTTGTTGTCATGGATTGGGTCGGAAAAGTTGTCGAAGCTAGTCCCAGTTTTGCTCAAATGCTGGGCTACACCCTAGAAGAAACCCTGAATCTGAGTGTGTTTGATTGGGATGCTGAATGGACGAAGGAAGAACTACAACTTATGCTCCAGAGAGAGGAGGTTATTCCGCTGTTTGAAACGCGACATCGCCGCCAGGATGGTTCTGTATATGACGTGGAAATTAGCTGGAACCGGGTGGAATTACAAGATGAGATAATGAACTTCTGTATCTGCCGGGATATTAGCGATCGCAAACGCAACGAAGCGGAACGCCAACAAGCAGAACAGGCACTCCGAGAGAGTGAAACTCGCTTCCAAGCCTTCATGAATCACAGCCCTGCTCTTGCCTGGATTACCGATGAAAATGGTGTAATGCTCTATGCCAGCCAGACTTATCTCAATACCTTGGAGTTACCCAGTGAGGATGTGATTGGAAAATCCCTTTTTGAACTTTACCCTGCCGCCTTCGCCCAACAATATCTAGACAATATCCAAACGGTTGTTGAAACCAACGAGCTAATTGAAACGATTGAGATGGCGTCCCGTCGAGATGGGACTCTGGGTGAGTTTTTGGTTTACAAATTTCTCATCCCCGACTTACCTGGGCAAATGCTAGTAGGTGGTGTGGCGATCGATGTGACGCGACAACATCAAGCGGAAACCGCTTTACAACTGAGTGAAGAACGCTTAATGCTGGCACTAGAAGCCTCTGGAGATGGATTATGGGATTGGAAAATTGCAACTGGAGAAGTTTACATTAATTCCTACTACCAGGAGATGCTGGGCTACAAGCCCGGTGAGTTGGTGATGGATGTGAAAGTCTGGGAACAGATGATTCACCCTGATGATAAATGCTGGGTTTTTGAGGCTCTCAATAGTAACTTGCAAGATAGCTCTCTCAAATATGCCTTTGACTATCGTGTGCGTTGCAAGTCAGGTGAGTGGAAGTGGATCGCTAACTACGGGAAAATCGTTGCCTACGATGAAGAGGGTAAGCCTTTACGGATGATTGGAACGCATAAAGATATCAGCGATCGCAAACAAAAAGAACTGGCACTGCTGCACGCCATGGAAGCAGCAGAAGCAGCGAATTTGGCAAAAAGTACCTTCCTAGCCAATATGAGCCACGAATTACGCACTCCTCTCAATGTAATTCTAGGATTTGCTCAGGTAATGACCCATGACATCTCTTTAACTCCCAACCAAAAACAAGACCTGCAAACAATTCGACGGAGTGGGGATCACCTCTTGAGTTTGATTAACGATGTGCTGGATCTCTCGAAAATTGAATCGGGACACTGCACAGTTGAACAAAGCGGATTGGACTTAATTGCGCTGCTGCATTCCCTCCGAAATATGTTGGCGGAACGAGCAAGTTCTAAAGGACTTGACTTTTGTTTCGAGATTGCGCCAGAAGTTCCCCAATTTATGATTGTCGATGCTCAAAAACTGCGCCAGGTTTTGCTCAATTTGCTGAGTAATGCCATCAAATTTACCGAGAGGGGAAGCATTACTTTGCAAGTCAGCATTGAGGCGGACGGTACAGGGGCATTAACCACAACTCGGCAGATTCTCCAGTGTGTAGTCGCTGACACAGGTGTAGGGATTGCATCGGTCGAACTCGATACTATCTTCGATGCGTTTGTGCAAGCCCAAGCTGGGAAGCGATCGATCGCCGGTACTGGCCTAGGTCTCACCATTAGCCGCAAATTGTTGGAACTCATGGGCGGAAAAATTTCTGTCAGCAGCACTCTGGGAGAGGGGAGTACCTTCACATTTACCCTTCCCGTCAGCCCCATCAGTGGAGTTAATGTTACACCGGAAGAGAATAATCGCCTCGTGATTGGGCTGGCTCCCAGTGAACGGGATCATCGCATTTTGGTGGTTGACGATCAAGCAGAAAATCGCTTGCTAATGGTCAGATTACTGACACAATTAGGATTAGAGGTAAAAGAAGCTACCAACGGACAGCAAGCTGTGCAGATTTGGCAACAATGGCAACCCGACCTAACCTGGATGGACATTCGGATGCCCGTGTTAGATGGATATGAAGCTACCAAGCAAATTCGGGCAATGGAAGACGGACAGAACAGTATCATTATTGCACTTACGGCCCAAGCTTCCCAGAGCGATCGCGCCCTCGCCTTAGCTGCTGGCTGCAATGACTACATCAGCAAGCCCTTCCGGGAACAGACCCTATTTCTTAAGATGGCCCAATACCTAGGTTTAGAGTATGTATATGAGGAAGAGGAAACAGAAAAAGGCGAACGGGGAACAGATTGTTTTCCTTCTGATCTCTGTTCTGTTGCATCTTCCGTTTCAAATTCCCTCGATCCAATGCTTCTGGCAACATTACCAAAAGAATGGGTGGTGGAGTTGGAAGATGCTGCTTTATGTGGGGATGATTTTGCGATCGTTGAACTGGTAGCTGAACTTTCATCAGACCTGGCTCAATTCGGTACTCATCTGACGGAACTCGCCCACCAGTATCAATTTGAGAAAATCCTTAATCTAATTCAAGGTAATTTCCCAAGTGAAATTCCTCCATTGGATTTATAAGCTGTTGTGCAGTTAAACGTTTGATTAGGACTCGTAAATTAGGCACACCCAACAAGAACTCAATTTGATTGTTGGTAAAATTTCCCAAAAAACATCCTTAATTTTTATTGATAACTACTGCTCTAAAATGCCTCATAAAGTACCAAAAATTTCGGAAATCACTCCTTTAGATTTAACAAATTTAGAGGAATGCAGTGAACAATCAGTATATGCTCCCGGTCATATTCAGCCCCACGGAATCCTTTTATTGCTGCAAGAAAAAACTCTCAATATTTTACAAGTAAGTGACAATGTAGAAGTGTTTTTTGGCATTGCTGTCCCAGAATTGCTAGGTCAGCCATTGCCATGGTTATTTGGTCACGAGCAAGTACAAGAAATGGTCAGGTATCTCAATCAAGAAAAGGTCAAAATTCATAATACTTTTAATCTAAAAATACCTCTAAAAGACGGAAAAATTCAAACATTTAGAAGCACACTGCATCAGCTACCGAATGAGTTGATTCTGGAAATAGAACCCCAATTGACTATTGAAAATAATCATGCAATGGATTTTTATCAGCGTCTGCAAACAGTTATCCTCAACTTTCGCACTGCGCTCGGTCTTTCTGATTTAGCTCAAACCATTGCTAGAGAAGTAAAAGCCATGACAGGGTTCGATCGCGTGATGATTTATCGGTTTGAAGCCGATGAGCATGGGGTGGTGATTGCTGAAGAGAAAGAAAGCTATCTAGAAAGCTACTTGGGATTGCATTACCCGGCGATCGATATTCCCGTACCCGCCCGCAAATTGTTTTACAGCAATTGGGTGCGCCAAATTCCCAATATCAATTACACCCCGGCCCGCCTAATTCCCACCAACCATCCCCTAACCAATACACCCCAGGATCTCAGTGCTTGTGTGTTAAGGGGAGTATCTCCCTACCACATTGAATATTTGCAGAATATGGGAGTGGCTGGGACACTAACGATTTCGTTAATTGACGATCGGCGTCTCTGGGGATTAATTGCCTGTCACCATTACAGCCCGCGATTGGTAGATTACGAAACTCGCAAAAGCTGTGAATTTTTAGGACAATTTGCCTCGATCGAACTGGTGCATCAGCAAGAGCGAGAATTGAACGTTTACCGATCGCAGGCGAAAACTATTCAGGATAAACTTCAGCAGGCATTCCGGCGGGATTCTAATTTTATCGAACAGGTATTGACCGAAAATGCTTCTCAATTGCTAGATTTAGTTCATGCTCAGGGAGCTGCAATTCTGCTCGATGGTCGTCTGACATTGGTGGGTGAAACACCATCTGAAGCTGAGGTAGACGAACTCGTGCAGTGGTTGCTGCAACAGAACAAAGAACGAGTGTTTGCAACAGCTTCTTTGTCTCAGTTGTATCCCCAAGCCAAGCAATTCAAAGAGCGAGCTAGCGGTGTTTTAGCAATCTCAATCTTCCTATGCTATGCCAAACAAAAGTCATATCATATCCTTTGGTTCCGACCCGAACAAATTCAAACGATAAACTGGGCAGGTAATCCACAGGATGCTGTGTCGATCGACGAAATTGGAAAAATGCACCTGTGTCCCCGCAGATCCTTTGAACGGTGGCAAGAGACAGTGCGCCAGATGTCTTATCCGTGGCAGATTGCAGAGTTAGAAGCTGCTGCCGAAATGAGACATATCCTCATGCTGGCGGTGTTAGAATTTTCGCAAGCAGCCCTAGAACACGCTGCTGAAAGGGCCGCTATAGCCAACCGTGCCAAAAGCCAGTTCCTTGCCAACATGAGCCACGAGCTCAGAACGCCACTCAACGCGATTCTGGGATTTACCCAGCTTATGAACCGCAGCCCCTATATCCCAGAAGAATTTCAAGAGCATTTAGGGATCATTACCCGTAGTGGAGAACACTTGCTGACATTGATCGACGATGTTTTGCAAATGTCTAGGATTGAAGCAGGGCAATTGGTACTGAGTAAAAGCTGTTTTAATCTGCATCGACTGCTAGGTTCTATTAACGAGATGTTCACCATCAAAGCGCCTGAGAAAGGGTTACATCTGAGCAGCGAGTGGGATGCTACTGTCCCCCGTTATGTGTGTGGCGATCAAGCAAAACTTCGCCAAATCTTGATTAATCTGCTGGGGAACGCGCTCAAATTTACAACAACAGGAAGCATAGCCCTACGTGGACGAGCTTTTTCATTAGATGATATGCCATCCGGTACAAATTGCGATCGCGCCACTAATCCACCCGATATTAAACCAACTATTACTTTGTGTCTCGAAGTTGAGGATACCGGGCCTGGCATTTCTCCCTCAGATTTAGAATCAATTTTTGACGCTTTCATGCAAACCAATCGCGGTTGCCACGATCGAGGAACAGGTTTAGGACTGTCTATCAGTCGTGAGTTTGCGCGTCTGATGGGAGGGGATATCACCGTGCGAAGCACCCTGAATCGAGGCTCGACTTTTACCTGCCAAGTCGTTTTGGAACTACCAGAGTCGGTTGATTTAGATGAACCTGAAATTAGCGATCGGATTATCGGGATCGAACCTGGGCAACCTATCTACCGAATTCTAGTAGTAGAAGATGTTCTAGAAAATCGGCAACTGCTGGTGACGCTGCTGGAGTCAGTTGGGTTTGATGTGTGTGCGGTGGAAAATGGGGTAGAGGCGATCGATCGTTGGCAAACATGGCACCCTGACTTGATTTTGATGGACATTCAAATGCCTGTCATGGATGGTTATGAAGCGACGAGACAGATTCGATCGCAACAGTCATTAGTCATGAGTCATGAGTCATCAGCAGATAACTCAGGGCAAATGTCACAGGACAGAAGACAAATTACACGCATAATTGCCCTCACTGCCTATGCTTTTGAGGACGATCGTATCGCCAGCCTGCAAGTCGGTTGCGATGACTACATTGCCAAGCCGTTTACTGAAGACACACTTTTCGACAAGATAGCTCATCACTTGGGCGTCCGCTACTGCTACGCCGAAAAAATTCCGCCAAACTCATCAGCTTCGCCACCAAAGATATTGACTCCATACTTGAAAACCATGCCCCCCAAGTGGATTGCAGAAGTTCATGAAGCAGCACTCGATCTTAGTGATAATAAGCTTTATGAACTTATCGCTCAAATTCCCAAGGAGAAACAAGATTTCATCGCGGCGATGACATCTCTGGTAGATAACTTTCAGCTTGAAGCGATCGCAACTCTCACCCAGATTTAGGAATAAGAACATGACAGCTTTATTCAAACTTGTAGCCCAAACGCATATTCTCATCGTGGATGATACCCCAGACAATCTACGCTTGTTAGCCAAAATTCTAGAGTCACAGGGCTATATTGTCCGTAAAGCCCTCAACGGCAGAATGGCACTCCAAGGTGTTCATCGCGACCCACCGAGTCTAATTTTACTTGACATCAATATGCCGGAGATGAATGGGTACGAAGTCTGCCAAAAGTTAAAAGCATCGGAAGCGAGTGCTCAGATACCGGTTATTTTTATCAGTGCCCTCGAACGACTAGAAAACAAGGTACGAGCCTTTGAACTCGGTGGCGTAGACTATATTACCAAACCCTTTCAAGAACAGGAAGTGCTGATGCGAGTAAAAAATCAATTACTCATCCAACAGCAACGCCAACAACTGCTAGAACAAAATCAACGTTTAGAACATGAAATCCAAGAACGTCTGAGGGCAGAAGCAGAAGTAAGACAGCTATCCGTGACCGATGAATTAACGGGATTATATAACCGACGGGGCTTTTTTTTACTAGCAGATCAACAACTAAAAATTGCGAGGCGCACGCAAACATCTTATTTTATTTTGTTCGCTGACTTAGATGGTTTGAAAAAAATTAACGACACTTTAGGACACGAAATGGGAGACCGAGTAATCGTGGACGCAGCTCAAATATTGAAACAAACCTTTCGTGAGGCGGATATTGTTGCTCGACTGGGAGGAGATGAATTTGCTTTATTTATTCCTAACTTTTCTGGTGATTCATCTACTAATTTTCATGCTCGGCTGCAAGACAATATAGATCGCTTTAATCAACAGTCAGAGCGAGCTTATATATCAATAAGTCTTGGTGTGCAGTTTGGGGATTTAAATAATGAAGTTTTATTAGAACAATTGCTGGCAAAGGCTGATAAACTGATGTACGAGCATAAACGCACCAAACGCTGTTTCAATCCTCAACCTTTCTTTTGAGAACACCGATATCGTAGTGCCATAAGCAGTATTTATTAAACGTGAGTTCAACCGAGAAAGAGTAAACTGAAAACAAGATCGGGAAACAGCTTGCAGACTTTAGCCCCTGGGCCAGAAAACACGATGCAGTACAGCTCATCACACCTAAACCTGAGAGGGTGGCAACCCCGTTAAAAGCTCTCTCTGTATTAGGTTAAGGGTGTGTGCGAGCAAAAAATGTCGTAGCTATTGAACATTTGGTAGTTGAAATTGAGATGAATTTAAAATTTAGCGGACTTATGTAAAGTATTGTAGGATTAAATTGGCGCTCGCTCTGGCTGTTCGCCATTAAAATTAAGAGAGAGTATTTATGCAAATTGTGCTGGCTGCCTTAGACGATAGTTTAGTTAGAGCCTGGGAAAGCACTTGCGGCAGTATGGAAAATGTAAAGATACATCACGGTTCAATATTTGATGTGAAATGCGATGCTATTGTTAGTCCGGGGAATAGTTTTGGTTTCATGGACGACGGCTTAGAGTTAGAAATTTCGGAATATTTTGGAGGGCAGGTTCTTGAACGCTTGCAAAAACTAATTCAGGCGCGACATCACGGCGAGCTCTTAGTAGGCATGGCAGAACTTGTAGACACAGATCATGCAGAAATTCCCTATTTAATAGCTGCCCCAATTATGCGCGTTCCCACAGTTTTAAGAGAAACAGTAAATGTTTATCTAGCAACCCGCGCTATTTTGACTCTCGTAAAATTTGGCTCTGTCCCAGATGGAACGCCTGTCAAACATATAATTGAAACTATCGCTATTCCCGGCATGGGTACGGGAATGGGCAAAATGCCGCCACATATCTGTGCCAATCAAATGAAAGTTGCGCTGGAAGATATCCTCTTATCTCAGTACGAATTTCCTCAATCTTTACTGCACGCTCAAAGAGGTCACCATTTGTTATATACCGACGATCGCGAAGATTTGCAGTTGGCAAATTAAAATTATTAAATTGGCCCGTTTTATTGGGTTGAGAAACCAAGTTGATTGGTGTGTGTTGTTTTAGGTAGAGAGACTTATCATAAATTTAAGGAATGAGAATTAAATAACTTCCACTCTTGAAAGTGGGATGGGCGTCCCGCCCGTCCAAAAAGGACGGGCCCGACGCCCATCCCACAAACTTGTGGAAGTTATTTAATTCTCATTCCCTAGCAGCCTTGATATCCTGCCACCAAACATTGACATAGGGCCACATCAATCTTTCGTCTCCTCCAGAATCTAGTTTCACTGTCACCTCATAACGGTCAATATGCGTGAGCTCGCCAGTTTTACCATTCAAATAAAATTGTTTGGGATTGTCGGTGATAATTTCTACCCTTTGATTCAACAGCGGCAGCATCTGGGTAGAAGAACCCTGAAACGGATTTTTGCCTTTGATCGCATAGCCACCAATCAAAGATAAGTACATTAAAGCTAGGAAAAATACCGTCAATAAGCCCACAATTACCAGTGTTTTTTGTTGTGAAAAACTGGTATAAACGCTCCCATATCCTACGCACATAGTTCCCAAAAACAACAAATTTGGCAGGTACAGCCCATCTTCCAAAAACACGCTACCAAAAAACATCAGGACTACCTGAAAACCAAATAATGCCGCCACCCAACTCCAGCCAGTTAGCAACGATGCAGATAGTAGCCAATTCATGGCTAGAGTAAGGGCGATCGCCATTGCTATTGCCCCAAGTGGTGCTGCATAATCGTATTGTCTGAAGGGAAGAAGAACAAAAAATACTAAAGCATACGCAAAACCCGCAAAAGCCAGTGCTAATCCACTAATTATTTGGTTCCCGTTCAGCATGGCGAGGAATTTTTAGAACACTAAAGTGGAGCGTTCATCTTGTGTTGTGATAGTAGCCGTTGAAAATTCCCAGCGGACTAAGGCCAGAAATTCTAACCGTAGGGTGCGCCACGAGCAGCTTACCGCTATATTTAGGGGAGAGAACCGATTTGTTAACCAAGCGTGCTATCCCAGTTTCCCAAGGTGCAAATCAGCCACATCAGAAGGTAGAATTTTCAGCAAACTACATTATTTAGGGTCGATCGACTTAACAAATTGTTGCACAGGCTGCGGTAGAGCCGGCACAAAAGTCTTTCTAAAACCCCTAACATCGAACACTCGCCACAAAATACCCACCGCTACCGTCAAGAAAAATAAGGCTCCCAAAAAATTGAACACACTAGACAGAAAACCGCTGTCCCTTTTTTTCGGAGGTGTAATATGTTTCATGCGATATACAGCCGGCTCGTAATCTATCGACTCCTCGCGATTGCGCCGTGGCGTTTTGGGCCGGGAACTCGCACTGCGCTTCTCAGTCAAACCCGTTTTATTAGTTTTAGTAAAACTGGTAGACGACTTCAATTCAGAAGCGCCGCGCGTCCCCGTTAACTTGCTAGCAGAAGCCCCCGTTTGGCCCACAGCAGCATCCTGAATTCTGCTGTTAGGGCGCTGAGTCGATTTGCGTTCGGCGAGGGTACGCATCAAACTTTGCAATTGCTGAGTCGCCGCCGGCGGGCGTTCCCCTTTCCTCGCCCAATTTAACAGCATCGCCCCGGTAATCCCGCAGAGATTCGTAGCGCCTACAGAAGCCAGCCGCTTCAGCAGAGGCTGGCTGTTGGACACAAAAATCACCAATGCGTCCGGGTGTTCTTGAGCCAAACCGTAAACGCACTGAGCCGTCGCCACCACCAGCATTGCTGGCTTGCTTTGATTTTTGATCGAAGGTTCGAGAGCGCGGTGTGTTTCCTGAGCGTCAGTTGCAATCCAACCGCTGTCGGCAAAAAAGCGCATAAACTCTCTAGCTACTTGCTCTTGAGCTTTTTCCACCGCTTGCCCTGTCAGACGATCTATTTCGTCGTACACTACTTCTGGGATATAGCAAGTTCCCACCTTCGCATATTCTTGCCAAACTTGGGTTCGGCCAGTCATTAAAACATCTGCATCAAAAGTTACCAATACAGGAGGAAGTTGATTAGCCATGACTTTATCCTATAGGCTCAGATAAGTTATTTAAACTTAATCGATCAAGTTTAAACAAATTTTGGGTTATAAAAAAATCAACTTTTGGTAGTAGATAAATTGCCCTGGGCGCGGGTATTAATGGGAAATTAGTAGTTAGGAACCCGATCGCCCTTCAGTTCCGAGTTCGATCGCTCAATTCCTATATTCCACTAATTTACCGCAACCCAAGAGCCTATTACCAAAGATGCCCGACTACTCCTAGTTGCCAATTCCCAGACGGCCAGCCAAAGCCGGAGTCAACGGCAACAGCGCAGCAATCATCAAGAACAAAGCTAGCAAACCCAAAGCCGCGCGAGCGTCGTCAGGCTCAGTCAGCTCGTTGAGGCTAGGCCGCTCCAAATTTCGCTGTAAAATCAGAATCACGATCGCCCAATACAGAGCCAAAGGATTAACTAAAGAAACGATAGCCAGCACCACAAAAGTCGCCAAAGTAGTGCGACTGGCTATTTTCCGACCGTAGATGGCTTGCACGATTCTACCCCCGTCCAACTGTCCCGCCGGCATCAAATTAATCGCCGTTATTACCAAGCCCAACCAACCGATAACTACCAGCGGGTGAACGTCAACAATCTGCTGCTGCAACGCCGAACCCAAAACCACTTTTGCCAAAGTTCCCACCAAAACCGAGCCCTTGAAAAATTCTGCGGGAATTTGAAACAAACTGCCGGGGTGAGACAGCAGCAAACCCGTTACCAGCATTAGCAGAGAAACTATTCCCCCAGCCGCTGACCCGGCAAAAGCGATGTCAAACAAAACTTTACGGTTGGGCAGCAGCGACTCAAAACGGTCGATCGCGCCAAAACAACCTATCTGCAAAGTTGGTATAAAAAACGGCCAACTCAAGCCAACCTTGTACCGATTTGCCAGCACTCGGCGAGCAATTTCCCCAGAGCCTAAAACCGCCCAAATTCCGGCTGCAATTGGCAGAACTTCTAGATATCTAGCCGGCGAGTTAAAGAAATCGAAACCTAGCAGCAAACCGCCTGTCTCTAAGCTAGTAGCAATTGTTGCCAGCAGGAGCACGACTGCTAGGATTTTTTGAGACACGGTTGTGGGCTGCGGGTCGTTGGTGCTGGGCAAGATAATAACTACGGGCTTGTCGTCCTGATTTTCTACTAAAAATAGACGGTAGCGATCGTTTAATCTTTCTTCCAAACTTGCCGTCAAACGTGAGTGTACTTGTTCTGGGTCTCCTCGGAGATTGCCTTTGAGAATTACCCCATCTTGATAGGGAATCGTTTCTGTGGCAAAGAAAGTATCAATTCCAAAGATACCTTTAATTGCCTTGAGGTCTTCCACCGGAACGGGAATTATTTCTGATTCATTATTCGCAGGCGACGAGGTGACGATCTTAATCGTTTCTGGGCCTGGTGGTCGCTGCGACTCAGGGGCTGAGAAAGCATCGCTTTGGGACTTTACCTCAGCAGCATCCGGCCGCGGCAGCACTGTATCAGATGCAGCCTTACGCAATTGCCGGCCCAGATAAATGTATAATCCCGTGGATGCCACCAGCAGCAACAATACCGCAACTAGATTGAGGTAAATTCCGGCGGCGAACAAACCAAAGAACAGCAGCCAGGGACTCATCAGCGCAACAGACTGCAACCAAGCCAAAATTCCCAGTTTGCCAAAAGGTCTGGCGCGATAAAATCCCCAACCCAGAATTCCCATAGCAACCAATACGAGCGCAATTGTTGCCGTATTTTCCGATGCAACTATAGGCATTCCGGTTGCTTGCGCCAATAGGGGCTTTAATCGGTCGATCGCGCTGCGGTCGAGTAATAGCATTAAATTTTGGGGAACATGAAATAGAGTTGTTGGGAACATATCCAAACCTGTCGGAAACTAGCCTGATTACTAAGGATAACCTCTGAGGGCTACTCGGCCCACAACCTGCTGCTGGTGCTGTTTGAACATCGCAAGATATAGGCTATTGACACAATAGACTTTTTATGATACCACATCGGCTGTGGCAAACCTATACTCAGAATGAGAGCAGAAACGGGCAGATTGGTTAGGGTTTGGCAGGCGGGGCTTTTTTAAGGATTTGTTTCGGAGCCCGAATCCAAAACAAATCCGAAGCAAATAAGATATCAGCCGCTCTTTCCTTGGCGCTAGAAAAGTGCTGAAACCCTTGATATCATTTAATTTGTGTAACGGGTACGGCAGGACTTGAACCTGCGACTCGCTGCTTAGAAGGCAGCTACTCTATCCAACTGAGTTACGCACCCAACTCAAAAAGCGCTAACAAGATTATTGTATCGGTGCAGTGTGCGATCGAGCAAGTAAATTATTTGATGACTTACGCAGAAACCGCTTTTATCTAGAAAAATATAGCTTGCAGCGCGATGGTTCGGGAAAAAAACCAAGATGATGAGAGTGCCTTTGCCTTCAAGACTGTATCTGACAAAAGCTGGAGGGACTCACCTGCAAACCGCATAATTGTCAATTTACAATCAAAACTAGGTAGGACGTAAACTCGGGTAAAGTATTTAGAGGTCGAGTTGAAACCCCAATATTTGGTCGATCGAATATCTCTCCCCAAATTAAGACGGAACTCAGACAGCCAAAGAGTCACAGGTGCTTTTTCCCAGATGTCTATGGGTTATGTTAACCTCGCCTAGTGGCAAAGCCTAAAACGCTGACCGCATTACCGAAAAACCAGAACTCGTCCCCTGATTGGAGGTATTGTAAAACTTCATTAAGTTTCTCGTCAAAGATAGTCAGGAGTAGTATATGTTGACTGAGCAGAAGGATTTGGACTGCCCAAGCAACCGCTTTCACCGCGGCCTTTATTTACGAGCCACACCTATCACTCATGCAGCTAGCCGATTGGCAAACACATCCACAGAGGTTTGTACAAAACCGCAGATGGTTTGTTAATTAATGCGCTCCGTGAATGGGTATGACACGATCGTGGCAAAAGCACTCCCAAAAGCATTGAGCAATGGGATAGGGAGCTGCGTAGCTCAGCCGAGGCGGGTCAATCCGCTCAAAGTAAAAGTGAAGGGGGAGGGACCGAAGGCCTCCCATGTCATGTAATAGATGACTATACTTTTACCAGCTATGAGCTGAGCCAGAATGACTAATTTGCTGATATTGAGTTATGTTGGCTAACATTCTGCTCGACTTGATATTTGATAAAAATGTGGTAGAACTAGGATTGAAAGACTCAGGTGAAAATCCCTGATGGTACGGAGCCTCTATATAAGCTTCCTCTACGGCATCAAAGCAAAACAGTCAATCGCCTGCTCGGCACGAGCGCGAAAATCAAGCGTTGCCAGTACAGCAGTCCTAAATTGTGCGCGGGGGATTTTCCTTCGTGCATTGATTTATACGCCAAGGCTGAGAGACAATCTCAGCTTAGATATTTGTTACCATTTGTTAGCAAAAAAGTATCGGAACGCTTGAGGAGAGCACCATCTCTGGGTGATCGGGAGCAATCCTGCTAATTTAAGTGGACTCGCTGAATCAAGAATCCCTTCGCCTTTAGGCATCGGGAGTGTCAAAAGCACAGCACCTCGGCCATGACAGGAGTCAAATCGCAGTGTCATGTTTATTCTGAAACGGCAGGATGTTGAAATAACCAATTTTCAACACCCAAAACGGGATCAACAAATTCCCATTCTCAATTATCAGGGGCAGACTTTTCGCCTAATCAGCGCCTTCAACGGCAAGCAAGCAGAAGACGCCAGAGCCTTGTGGCGGGACTTAACCGACAACCGAGGCAAAGCCTGTGTTCTGCTAGAAGAGCCGGATAGATATAGCGTCTGGGGAAAAGTCCGTTTAGATCAGCTTGCCGGTGAAGAACCGGCAGGGAATGAAGCAGCCAAAGCACCACTGTTCGCGCAGGCTTGTCTGCTGCTCCTCCAAGCGGTTTACTTCGATGTAGAAGACCTCTTAGGCGCAAGGCAAGCCACATCGTTTCAGAAAGATATCGCCAAGGTATTTCAGCAGGGAAACTTCCCCCAGGCAGACTCCCCTGATGCGATAAAAAACTGGCTAACCGTTAGTCCCTTGCAAAATCACAAGGTGCCTCCTTGGCAAGAGCAGCATCTCAAGACCTTATTGCAAGAACTCCACCGCTTGGGCAAATCATATTTTGGCAATACGGACTTCGCGGAGGGAGTGAGCGATGTGCTGCAAGATATGCCAGCACCGGATCGGACTCAGTTTCTAGATTGGCTGAAACAATCAGCCCTCAACAAGTTGTGGATCGCAGGATAGAAAATCTGTGACAATTGCTCAGACAATTGGGTCGAGATAATGGATCTTAGATAATTGCACTGTAGGGGGTACGCGATATACAGGTTGGATGGCCAACTTGTATTGACCAACCAAATTGTTGATTCGGTTTGGATGCCACCTATGGTCTGGCAATTTAACTAAGTTTCGATCGCATTCCCCACCTAGAATCATTGATATGAGTAGGGGAATGGGAAAGCAAAAAAACAGATACCTCAACCTTTGAGGGTATAATTTCAGAGATAGATTTGGTACTGTAAAAACCTTAAGGGTGGAGACATCTACCGTATGTCTATCATTATATTTCCGGGTACAAGATCGACTAACAACTAATTTATTGAATTAGTAAATAGATATTATTCTTGCTTAGTCTTTCTATAGTGTACGAGGGCAAAAGCCCCGACGACACACTGAGGACGCCAGTTATCCCGGAAGCGTCTGATCGAGGTTTTTTAAGGTTTTTGGCGAAAGAATCCTCATCTCCAATCAAAGATTGAGATGGGGTGCGTTCAACCGCTAGTTAGGTCTCGTGGAATCCCTATGAGTAGCACTTCAGAAAAGTCATCTACATCTTCATCTTTACTGTCAGCTCAGACCCTAGTGATTGTGGGCATTGTCTGGGCTGTCATGGCGCTGCTGTTCTTTTTGCTGTTCAGCGTCCCCCTCTCAGCAGAAGAGGGTTTACCTCTGTGGTACTCGATCGGCACTTATATTTTTGAATGCGGGGCATACCTGGGAGCTGCATTAGTTTGTTTTAGAAACTGGCAAAGCCCGCACATGGTCAGCGGGCGCAACGTCTGGCTGGGCATTGGTCTGGGGATGCTGTTCTATTTTATCGGCGGTGTGCTATTTGGAATTTGGGAACTGTATTTCGAGGCCGACCCGGACGTGTCCCCCGCAGATGCCTTTTATCTGGGCAGCTATGTGGTACTGATTGGGGGCATGGTGATCGCTGTGACTTCCAAACGGCTGAATCTAGAAATTTGGCAGTGGGCTTTGTTAGCGGGAATTGCAGCCTTCGGGATTGCTGTAGCTATCTGGGTTGCTGCACCTGAGTCTTGGAGGCTACAGCTAGGAATGTCTCCAGCAGCCACCCAGGAAGTAGTGACAGGCTCTGCGCCAGCGCCAGGAGCAAAAGGGGCTGGTTTAGAAAATTCGTCCAACTCAATGGTAAAAGGAACAGCCGCGACTGCTGCTAAATCCGCACCCGAAGAAGAAGAAGAAGAAGAAGAAGAAGCAGCAGAACAAAGTAAAACTCCCGCATGGGTAATAGCACTTGACAAGCAACTGTCGCCTTACGCCTATGCAATCAATTTGTTTTACATCGTTGGAGACGTTTTTCTGCTGATTATTGCTACTGCATTGCTGCTGGCGTTTTGGGGAGGACGTTTTTCTCAATCTTGGAGAATGATTGCGGCTGCAACTTTTTCGCTTTACATCGCAGATATGTACTTTAAATGGCGGGATACTCAGGCTGAGGGTAGTTATCAAAGCGGAAGTTTGCTGGAAGTCTTTTTTGTTTTCAGCGCCATCCTGTTCGGAATTGGAGCTATCTTGGAACATGACATCTCAACCCGTTCTCGCCAGAGCAGGCGCAGTCGTCGCGCAGCCTAGCGATTTGAGATTGGGGTTGCTTTGGCAAGCGATGGGGACGCGAAAGCTTTTTTGCCATTGTCAGCATCTCTGAGCTTGAAATCGAAAAGGAAAAATCACAGTTCGCTGACTGCTCGCCTGCGTCTTTTCACGTCTTTTTGCTGGAAAACTTGGCATGACGCCTACAAAACTCTCCGATTCAGACAAACGCGAACTCATCAGGCTGTACCGACAGTCCAACGAGAATACTATCACTCTGGCAAAGCGCTACGGAGTGAGCAGTTCGACTGTGAGGCGCATCATTCAGGGGGCTTTGTCGGAGCCGGAATATGAATTTCTAGTGCAGCAAAAACAAAAGCGTTTGTCCGATCGCACAAGTGTTTCTGAACCGACAGAGGCGACTACTGAGTCGTCGGCAGATGGCGAAATCGAGCCTGTAGCTGTTCCCCTGTCGGAGTCAGCCCCCCTCCAGCAGTCAGCCTCAAATTCGAGACCGACGATCAGAAAGCGTTCTGAATCAGTCCCTGAACCAGTTGCAGAATTGGATGTTTCTGATGTGCCAGATGTCCCAGCAGCCAATTTTGCCGATCGAAGCCACCGCGCTGTTGTGACTGGTGAACTAAAGGCAATGCTGCCAGCAGCCCTTCTGCTGGCAGGTGAAGACTTTAGCGATTTCGAGGAAGATGACGAGGATGAGGATGAGGATGAAGATGAAGACGATTTAGATGACGACTTCGACGAAGATTTAGAGGATGAAGACTCTCTATTTGAAGGCAGCCTGCTGGGTTCAATATCGTCAGGGGAGTCGATCCTCTTCGAGGGCTTCGCTAACGAGCTTAGGGGTACAGGGCTGATTGAAGTTTTGCCTTTAAGCGAAGCATCTCTGCCCAAAATTTGTTATTTGGTGGTCGATCGGGCGGCAGAGTTAATCACCAGGCCTCTAAAAGCTTTTGGCGAACTGGGTCAAATTCCGGCGGCGGAAATTCGCGAGAAAACCCTGGCAGTGTTTGACAATCACCGAGTGGCCCGCCGATTTGCTACTCGCAATCAAAGGGTTTTCAAGATTCCTGACAGCAGTATGCTGCAAAAAGCAGCGCCTTATTTGCGAGCTAAGGGAATTACTCGGTTGCTGATTGACGGTCAGGTATATTCCCTGTAAGGGATCAAATATATTTAATATTGTACGGTGTCAGATTCTTCTGGAGTGGCCGGAAATTTAGGACGCGAGTTTTGGGAATCTGAAAGGTTCCACAGCGGTTGCAGTAGCGCACCTCCGATCAGTCCTGCACTCAGGCTCATTGCCAATACTACTCCTACGGGCATTTGTATCGATTGAAAAAAGATAAAGTTTAAGGATACTGGGGCGGCATTTTGCACTGAAATAATGCCGATCGCGCTGACTAAAATTGCTACTAAAAAACTAATGGCGAGCAGAGGAATTGTTTTCATAAACCGGTTGACAGGCTAGTAATTTAACTTGTATAATTGTTTTATAATCGGAATATGTGTGAAAATTTTATTTTTGCAAACACCCCATTATTTAATAATATACAATTATATCTGGATAAAAGTCAAGTAGATTCGGAAAAAATTTAGGAATTTTTTAAATTAATTAAAAATTAAAAATAAATAGATAAATTTACAAATCCCCAACTTTAACAAATCCCAGTGTATTGCAAATATATAACTGGCCCAGCAAGCAGTTATCAAAAATACGTAAGGTGCGCTTCGGCGCACCTCACAATCCCAAGCGCTAGGGGAAAAACCCCCGTTGGAATAGGTAGAAAGTTAAACAGGTTCTAACTGGGCAATTACCTTTTCCATGTGTTGGGCAACTTGGCTTTCTTTTTCCACAGAATTGGTTTCCATGTAAACGCGCATCAAGGGTTCGGTTCCCGAAGGCCGCAGCAGTACCCAGCCACCGTCTTCGAGATAAAGTTTAATCCCGTCTTTGCGGCCGATTTCCTTAACGCGGATACCTGCTACTTCTGTGGGGGGATTCTTGGTAAAAGATTCCAAAACGGCTGCTTTGTGGGCTTCTTCTAGGTGCAAGTCCAAACGTTTGTTGTACAGGGGGCCGTTGGCTTCTTTAATGGCTTCTTCGACTAGCTGAGAAAGCGGTTTGCCTTCATAGGCGATCGCCTCAGCAACTAGCATATCAGCCAAAATCCCGTCTTTTTCGGGAATGTGACCCAAAACGCTCAAACCGCCAGATTCTTCGCCACCGATGAGCACCGCAGTTTCCCGCATTTTTTCGCCGATGTATTTAAAACCGACTGCGGTTTCGTAGATTGTTAAACCATACTTGGCGGCCAAATTGTCCAGCAAGTGGGTAGTTGCGACTGTACGGACGATCGCCCCAGTCAAGCCTTTATTCTTAACCAAGTGACGCGCCAGCAGCAACAGGACGGTGTTTGGAGTCAAGACATTTCCCAACTCGTCAACAATACCAAAGCGATCGCTGTCACCATCGGTAGCTAAACCCAAATCCGCCGCATCCTTCTTAACAGCTTCCACCAACTCAACTAACTGTTCCCCCTTGGGCTCGGGCATTCCGCCGCCAAACAGCACATCGCGGTAGGTGTGAAAACTTTCGACATCGCAGCCGCAGTGTTCCAAAACGCCGTCGAGATAGCCGCGAGAAGTCGAGTAGAGAGCGTCGTACTTCACCTTCAACTTAGCAGAGCGAATCCGCTCCACATCGATCAAAGTATAAAGAAACTTCAGATATTCGGGTTTCGGGTCAAAACTGGAGATTTTATCGTTGTGGCTGCCTTTGGCTGGGGCATCAGAAGCACCAGCAATATTTGCCACAATTGTATCGGTAATTTCCGGGGTTGCCGGGCCCGCGTAGTCGGGGATGTATTTGATGCCGCAGTAAGGTGCGGGATTGTGCGAAGCCGTGAACATCAGGGCTCCTGCGGAGTTGAGATGCTTGGCGCTGTAGGCGATGACTGGTGTGGGGCAATCTCGATCGACCACTTTCACTGTCCATCCCAAATCTGCCAATACTTCCGCCGAAGTGCGGGCGAACTCGTCTGCCAGAAAGCGGGTATCGTAGGAGACTAGAACTGGGCGGTCTTTGGTGTAAGCGGTTTCTAGGTAACTGGCGATCGCCCGGGTGACTTTTCGCACGTTGGCAAAAGTAAAGTCATGGGCAATCAGTCCTCGCCACCCATCGGTTCCGAACTTAATTTCTGTTGAATTGCTGCTAGCGCTCATTTTTTCCACTTCCTCTCGTCCTACTAATCCTACCCGAAGCCATAGCCTTAAAGACATACCGGCCGTGCTGTTTGTGAGGATCGATCGCCCGTGGGGCCCGCATCAACCTAATCCTCTCGTTGTCGGGACAGGCTTGGGCCTCCGACAGAGGACTCGAACCCGCCGGATTTGGCAAAATGCGCGGGCTACCGGGCGAGTCATTCGCTAATTCCGCTTTTGAAGGGTAGGTGGTCGATCGAATGGACGACGATCAATTGCGGGCGATTCCCTACGGGATAGCTTCGCTTCACGGGGAAGCTAAGGATCGCGAATTAAATAATTTACACTCTTGAAAGTGCGTTGGGCACTCTTAGCCCGCCCTTTCTGGACGGGCTATAAGAGCCCATCCCACAAGAACCATCACGCATTCTAAGTTATTTAATTCTCATTCCTAAACAACGGATCACAAAAAACTGCCCTGGCAATGGCATTAACTAAATGCACATAAATCTGATTCTCATCTCAAATTTAATTTTTTATTTAGAAAAGCCGATTGTTAAAATTGTCAGGGTTTCATAACAATCGTCAGGCTCACAATACATTTCTAATTCAGCTATAGAAATAAATTAACCAAAGTCACCCTTAGAGCGTGCTGTAGCTTAGCTTATTTAATAGATTAGGGCGATCGACCAAAGCGCTCCAAAACCAACATCAAGTATTTCAAGCAGCAGTTTTTTTGAGGTAGACTTGACTTTAATTATCCGATTTTAAGACAAATTAAATTTATTTGCAGCCCTCTTTATAGGTCAAAAAAATCACTTAGGATCGCGATCACAGGGTGATGGTGATCGATCACACAATAAATAACGTTATTAACGTGCAACTTATAAAAGATGCAGGCAGTCGAGCCAAATGGCTTATAGCTTTAAGCGTAATGGCTGATGACGGTCAGCGTACAAATGCAGAAAATTGTAGTTAACAACGTTAAAAATTAGGGGAATCGATCGGGTGCGACTTAATAAAAAAACGAGGTTTATCATGACGGGTATTTCACAAATATCTTCAAAATCTTTACCAGCAGCCGACCAATTTCAACAGGGCGCAAGTCAGGCGTCCCAATGTATTACCGAACTGGACATTGACCAACTCCCAAAAGCTAAATGTGTCAGCGTTTCTTCCTTCGCAGTTAGCTGGGCAAAAAAATATTACAGTACAGTGGCGACAAGAGAGAACCAAGCGCCACGCCAAATTCTCCCAAGCCTAGATTTAACTAATTTTGAGGGCAATAGAGCCCCCATAGTTGACAAATTGACAGATACCCTGAAATTAGCCAGCGAGATAGCTTGGAGTAGAGTAGAAGCTCTTTTAGAGACACAAATAGAGCGACACGCGATCGATCCAAGTTTAATTAATTCTTTAGAAATTGCCGCCGATTCTCGCACCTTATATCGGAAAGCAATAGACGCTTATGCGGATAGAGAACCTGTTTTCCGCTTGTCAGTGCTGGTGGGAAAAGATATTATCAAAGTGAGGCGAAAATACTCAAAGACAGATCCGTTAGTGCTGGGATTTGTGACAATGGAGTTTCAATACACTAGCAAAATCTTGTTAGGATGTCTTTCGGAATCAGAGAGAGCGGAATTTGCGCCCTACTTAAAAGTTGTAGACGACTATCTGCACATTCCCTACGGAGAGATTAACGAGGCGGCGGCGAATCAGCCCCCGAATTCAAGAGCTCTATTAGCCGTTCAGCATTTGTTGCAGCACACGACTCAGATTGCTAGTGCAGTGTACGATCGAGCTAGTGCCCAGCATCAAGGATACCGCAGCAGCAGCGGGTATTTGAGCGATCGCGAGGTAAAAATTTCTGGTATCCGAGATGTCGAGATTTTTCAAAGCTATTTGTGCTGGTGCGTTTTGGAAGGTAGCATTCACCCGGTACAGCAAGAATTGTTTCCAATTTGCGTGATGTTGTACCCGAAACTTCATGTAAGTTGGGAGTTAGTGCAGGATATGCTGCTGATTTTGTTTTGGGAAATATGCGAGCGGCTTCCTGCTGAAGATTTAACGGTATTTGTACCTTACTTGCGTACTTTGACAGAGCTGTTTTCCAGGGATGTGTTTGATAATTAGGTAATTGCTAATTGGTAATTGCTTCAAAATTTACCAGTTGCCTATTTAAAACTAAAAGCTGCGACTGCCAAACATCCCCAACCCACAATAAAAGCAACTCCCCCCAGCGGCGTAATTGCACCCAGCCCTTTGATGTCGCTCAAACTCAGGGCGTACAAACTGCCTGAAAAGATGATAGTGCCGGCAATAAAAGCCCATCCAGCCACTGCAAAAAAGGTTTGAGACTCTTGGGCGCGGCTCAAGAGTAAAGCGACGAGTAATAGAGCCAGGGCATGGTACATTTGATATCGGGCGCCGGTCTCAAAAATGGTTAAAGCTCGATCGCTCAATTGATTTTTCAAAGCGTGGGAGGCGAAAGCACCGCCTGCAACGGATAAACCTCCGAATACGGCTGCCGCTGCTATAAAAATGCGAATTAAAATTAGCGTTGACATAATATTTATTGAATTGGGAAGAAGGAAGTTCGGCAACGAGCAATGTACGGGATGTAAAGGATAGAAGGAAGAAGGAAGAAGGAAGAGGGAAGTTCGGCAACGGATTCTGTAACGGATGTAACGGATGTAAAGGATAGAAGGAAGAAGGAAGAAGGAAGAGGGAAGAAGGAAGAGGGAAAAACATCTAATTGTTGAGATAGAAGGTGCGCGGTGCGTGCCTTACTTGTCATTGCGAGCCGCCGCGAAGCAATCGCAGAGTATGGAGGTTCACTTGCGTAACTTTGGTAAGGGAAGGTGCGCTAGGCGCACCCTAGGCTGATGAGAAATTAGCTTTTTTGCAAATATTTTTAACCTATTTCCGCACAGCTTCTAGCAAGCGAGAATAGTAAAAGCTAGTGCTAGTCATCGCTGTTCTGTTAATCACAAAACCATTGTTTTCTAGGATTTTGATAATATCAGCTTCGCGGTGCTGGTAAGCCCGGGTAGTTTTGCTGGGGCCTGGGAAAAGTTCACCAATTTTTTTGAGGGCGGTGAGTGCTAAAGTTTTGGGTGCAAAACTAAGAATTAGTCGCGATTCGGCGATCGAACTTAGGTGTGCGATCATTTCCGCAGCCTTATTTTGAGGATAGTGGATGAGCACGTCCAAACATATCACCGTGTGAAATTTGCCGGTTAAAGCTTCCAAATCTTGGGCGGCGAAGGAGATGTTGTAGAGCTTGCCGGGAACTGCTGTCGATCGATCGTAAGCTTCTGCTACCATCTTTTCAGAAATATCGCTAGCACAAACAATTGCCCCAGCTTCAGCCAGGGGAATGCTCAGAGAGCCTACACCGCAGCCGGCATCGCAGACACAAAGCCCGGGCAAATTGCCGTCAGCTTGCAGCCATTTGATGACTGTATCCACCGTTTGCTGATGCCCGGTGCGGATGTCTAGCTGAACTTTATTGACTTGGCCCTCGCCGTAAATTCGCTGCCAGCGATCGAATCCCGTCGAGTTAAAATACTGTCTAACTATAGTCTTGTCGTCTACCAAATTCATCGATCTGCCTGCTGCTGATTTATTGCCAACGGTTAGATATTATATAGCAATCCGGTTCAGAAAATGTGCAACTTGCAACAACCGATTTTAGATGGGCGATTTGAGATTTTAGATGCAAACGGCACATCTAAAATCTCAAATGTATCTGGTAATACCAGTTCGCCGATTCCCCCTTTTTCAATTCTTTAATCTAAAATGGTATAACAGGTTAAAAGAGTCGATGCCAAGTCAATTCCTTTGTCGTCGCATTTAAATTCCAGCGCAACAATTGAGTTGCATATTTGCCAATAATTCCCGAAATTCCGATCGCCATTCTGGGAGATTCAGTTGCCAGGGCGATCGCACTTTCGGCATCGCAAATTCCCCACTCCACTAAATTCTGCACTCCCGCCAACAGCGGCAGAGTTGTACCCGCCAAAGTAGCAGATTCGAGGACTGAGTGGTAATCTAATCTTACCCAAGCTGTACCTTTTCTGACTTCAATTTGTCGGGAATCCCAAGGATAAACACCATCTGGCAAACCCAAAGGAGCTAAAGCATCGCTCACCAAAAAAACGCCTTTTTCATACCTACCAGCGCGCAGCAAAAAATCAATCATTGTCGGAGAAACGTGCTTCCCGTCAGCAATTAAACCGCATTTTACCCCCGGATAAACAATCGCCGCTCCCAACAAACCCGGTTCTCTGTGGTGCAAACTAGGCATCGCATTAAAAGCGTGAGTTACCATTGAAGCTCCCCGATCAAATGCTTGCTGTGCTTGCTCTGCCGTCGCTTGGGAGTGTCCAAGACTGACGGAAATTCCCAAACTTTGCAAATAGGAAATGACTTCGCCAGTGCTGTCTAACTCCGGTGCTAAAGTAATTATTTTGACAATATCGGCACAATCTCCTAAAACTTGCTTGACATTTTCTATAGTTAGCGGTAACAAAAACTCAACTGGGTGAGCTCCTCGCTTCTGGGGGTTGAGAAAAGGGCCTTCGAGGTGAACGCCGATAATTTCCGCTGTTTTGGCTTTATTGGTTGTGGCAACAGTAGTTTGTACAGTGCGGATATAATCAGCTATAGTCGAGAGCGATCGCCTAAACTTATCCACCGAAGTTGTCACCAATGTCGGCAAAAAAGCATCGACTCCCTGATTCCACAAAAATTGACAAATTTTCGGCAAAATTTCAATATGCTCGATTTCTAAATCGGGAAAAGCAAAACCGAGCGCCCCGTTAATCTGCAAGTCAACACCGCCCAGAGAAATCCAATCGCCTGCTACATCAACGACTTGCAAATGGGGAGGACAAATCCGTTTAAATACGGCGTCCATCGGCAAAACTTCTTGAATAATTCCCGTTTCGTCAACAGCAAGCATCTGCAAATCCTTGCAGCCGGGGAGGCGAGCATTGAGAATATCTGTGGGGGTGGCAGTTGGGGTTGTGGCTTCAGTCATCCGATTTTAGATTTTAGATTTTAGATTTTAGATTTAATATTCGCTACGGATAAATCCGGTGGCTGGCGATGAGGAGGGGGAGCTTTTTGCTTTTTGCTGGCTGCAGGGCTGCTCAGACGGGGGCTGGTGGCAAAATTGCTTTTAAGGGTCAGTTTCAGTCATCCGATTTTAGATTTTAGATTTTAGATTTTAGATTTAATATTCGCTACGGATAAATCCGGTGGCTGGCG
>NZ_JAUBUB010000010.1:0-6678 GCF_036705265.1 Microcoleus sp. B4-C2 | reverse complement strand
GGAGCTTTTTGCTTTTTGCTGGCTGCAGGGCTGCTCAGACGGGGGCTGGTGGCAAAATTGCTTTTAAGGGTCAGTTTTGGTACAAAATATCTAAATTTGAGTTAACGCAATCATTTAAAATTAGCATTTATCTGAAATCTAAAATCGGAAAATTTTATGAATCAAGCGACAGTTGGAATTATTATGGGTAGCGATTCGGATTTGCCAACCATGAAAGATGCGATCTCCGTTTGCGAAGAATTCAGTGTTGCTTGCTCCGTGGCGATCGTCTCGGCGCACCGCACCCCTGAGCGCATGGTGGAATACGCCCAAACCGCGCACCAACGAGGCTTGAAAGTCATTATCGCAGGTGCCGGGGGAGCGGCGCACCTCCCAGGTATGGTAGCATCTTTAACCCCCTTGCCAGTGATTGGCGTGCCCGTACCGAGCCGCCACCTGCAAGGGGTAGATTCGCTGTACTCGATCGTGCAAATGCCAGCCGGAATACCCGTAGCAACAGTGGGGATCGGCAACGCCAAGAATGCTGGCTTGCTGGCAGTTCAGATACTGGCAGCTCATCAGCCAGAATTGCTAGAGCGAGTTTTGCATTACCGCAAAACTTTGTCCGAATCTGTACTGAAAAAACAAAATCAACTAGAAGAGCTAGGCTATCATAACTATCTCAATCTCAACAAATAATCCAATAAACTTTTGTAGTAAGATTGGAAAGTTTTCCGAATATTGCTGAGCTTAGTAGCCGTAAAGAGGGTAAAAGTGATTAAAATGACTGTCGGAAAGAAAAAGTCGAAAAAAGTCAGGCGGGAGACTTTAAATTTGCCAGCAGCTAAATTTTTTACGAAAGTCAACAGGTTGAAGAAGTTACCACGGGCGATCGCCCGCCTCACTCCAAGTTGGCAAGCCTGCATACCTTTAGCTGCAATCATCTTCTTGGTGTGGGGATATGCGGCGGTAGCCCAAACCCCTGCCACGCCAACCACCGAGGAACAATTAGCAAGCCTTAAGGTGGGGCTGGATACGATGTGGGTCATGGTGGCGGGGATGCTCGTGTTCTTTATGAACGCCGGTTTCGGTATGTTGGAAACCGGTTTTTGCCGTCAGAAAAATGCGGTTAACGTGCTGTCCAAAAACTTGATTGTTTTTGCGCTTTCTACGATCGCCTATTGGGCGATCGGCTTTGCCTTAATGTTCAGCAACGGCAACGAGTTTATCGGCAGCAGCGGATTTTTTCTGTGGAACGTAGCCGACAACAGCCCCGCCACAGGAGACGCTTATCAAGGCATTTTCGAGTCGCTTAACTGGACGGGAGTCCCCCTCAACGCTAAATTCTTTTTCCAATTAGTTTTTGCGGGAACGGCTGCGACGATCGTTTCTGGAGCCGTTGCAGAGCGAATTAAATTCCTTGAATTCTTAATTTTCAGCTTGCTGCTAGTAGGAATTGCTTACCCAATTACCGGACACTGGATTTGGGGCGGAGGCTGGCTGGCAGACGCAGGCTTCTGGGATTTTGCCGGTTCGACAGTGGTTCACTCCGTAGGCGGTTGGGCGGCTTTGATGGGAGCTGCATTTTTGGGGCCGCGGCTCGGCAAGTACCGCGACGGCGATACTGTGGCGATGCCGGGACACAATATGAGCATTGCCACCCTGGGCTGTTTGATTTTGTGGTTGGGTTGGTTCGGGTTTAATCCCGGTTCGACAATGGCACTCGATCCAAATGCGATCGCCCACATTGCGATCACCACCAACACTGCCGGTGCCTTCGGGGGAGTTGCTGCAACCATTACGGCTTGGCTGTACCTTGGCAAACCCGACCTTTCGATGATTATCAACGGCATCCTCGCCGGCTTAGTCGGCGTAACAGCTAGCTGCGCTTGGATCAACGTGCCCAACTCTGCCATAATCGGCATAATCGCCGGCATCCTGGTAGTTTTCGCAGTAACTTTCTTCGACAACTTGAAAATTGACGACCCTGTAGGCGCAACTTCAGTTCACTTAGTCTGTGGAATCTGGGGAACTCTGGCAGTTGGGCTGTTTGCTGACGGGCCTACAACTGGACTTTATACCGCAGGCCCTGCAGCCGGATTGCTTGTGGGCGGAGGTTTTGGTCAACTCTGGGCGCAGTTGGTCGGCATTATCTCTGTAGGCGGGATGACCGTGCTGCTGAGTACGATTTTTTGGCTGGCACTCAAAGCTTTGCTGGGTATCCGCGTTTCGGCTTTAGAGGAGGCTGAAGGTTTGGATATCGGCGAACACGGGATGGAAGCTTACACTGGGTTTGTGAAGGAAACGAGCTTGGATAACAGAAGTGAGACCAGCTACGGCGGTTATGGTGGGGGTTCTGGGGGGAAGACTAACAAACTGTAGAGCGTGCGAAGAGATCGACCAATTCAGCTTTCGTGTCGTAGATTAGCTATTTATCAGCTAATCCACCTCTTTATTCAGAAAAACCCGAATCTGAAATACCCGCCAACTTATGGCTGTCTATCGTTGTGCTCGCGTTTCAATCTTCGATACGAACGCGGGCATATTTTTATTGTTAGCTTACTTTTAATGGCGTACATATAGCAGTTTTCGATTGCATGAGTCGGCGCCGATCATTGTTAATTGGTAATGGGGAAATGGGAATTGAGAATCTGTAACTAACGAACTTTGCAAACTGGTGTATTGATTAGAGTTTACCGGCAATTGCTTTAAGTTCTTCAACGACGCGCTTGTTCTTGGGATTCCTGGTGCCATCAAGGCGGGCGGAGACAACAGTGATTATTTCTAGTATATCTTTAGCTAAATCCTCGTCACAGCTAGTATTTTCGGTTTGATTTATAATCACTACCTCTGTCCCAAAGTGTTCGCACAAATTAAAAATTAGTTCAGAACCAAATCTCAGCAGTCTGTCTTTGTGAGTTAATACCAACCTTTCTACTTGATTATCTGCGATCGCCCGAATTAGATGTTGTAAACCCCGCTTACTGTAATTAACCCCAGAACCTACATCCTCAATGATTTGGAATTGCCACCCCTGAGATGCACAAAACAATTCCAAAACTTGTTTTTGTCTGTCTAAATCATCTTTTTGGTTGTGACTGCTAACCCGAGCGTAAGCAATGGTTAAAGCGCCGTTGGGTTTTAAGCCAAGAAGATGAGCTAGGTCATAGCGTCTGTGACCGTTAGCGGTGCGTTCTGGTATTAGCTTGCCTTCGGCTTCCCATCTTCGCAAGGTGGAAGCGCTCACACCTTTAAGTTTGGCTGCTTCAGTTATAGTTAATTTTTTCATTTTTGGATTTTAGCATCAGAAATGAGTAATTTCGGTGAGTTTTAGATAGATTTTTGTTGAGGTCTGCTGATTGGACAAATCCGATTCCGGTGCCAGAAAGTTTGGTAGGCAGATTTTTTATGGTAAAGTAGTGCGAAAAAGCAAAGTTCTGCATCGCCGCCCTTGCCCAATACAGCACAGTGCTTGATTCTTACAAGAATTGAGGCTTTAATTGAGCGGTAAAATTTGATGCAGCAATCAGTGCAAATTATTCGGTGTGAGGCCTGCAAATAGCTTGAGTTTATGGAGAAGTTCGGAGGAGGTAGCAGAAGTAGAACTCATAAATCCCTCTTAGGGATGGAAGTTAGCCGATCGAAAACTGTTCCGGTTTGGGCTTTGCTATCTTTGGTGACGAACGGGGTACTGATACTTACAGTCGCTCAACTACTGCTGCAGGGAAACAACTTGACAGAAAGGTTCCAGGCGAATGATGCGGTGACGGCAGAAGCGGCCCAGGAACAAATTGGCCAACCGGCGATCTCTACAAAGGCAGTGCTAGACGTGCCCGTTCCCGGGCCGCGACATAAATGGACTTACCAGCAGTGGGTGACGCAGTTGGGTCGCGAAGCTGAGGCGGTGGCGGCGAATCGACCCTCAAGATTGAGTGTTTTGGCTGGGGATTCTCTCAGTATGTGGTTTCCGACCAAGCTGTTACCAGTCGATCGAATTTGGCTGAATCAAGGGATTTCGGGGGAGACTTCCCTGGGTTTGCTGAAGCGGTTGCAGTTGTTCGATCGCACTGCGCCGGATACAGTGTTTGTGATGATTGGGATTAACGATTTGTTGCGGGGGGCGAGCGACGAAGGGATTTTGGACAACCAGCGGCAGATTATTCGCGATTTGCGGTGGGCGCACCCCAAAGCACAAGTTGTGGTGCAGTCGATTTTGCCCCACAGCGGGGAACAAGCTACTTGGGAAAATCGCGATCGGCTGTTGGCGATTCCTAACAGTCGGATTCGGGCAATAAATCGACGGCTGAAAGAAATTGCTAGTTCGGAAAATGTTTTGTATCTGGATTTGCACCCACTGTTTGCGGATGCAGACGGCAATTTGCCAACTGAACTCAGCACAGACGGCTTGCACCTTAACGATCAAGGTTATCTGGTTTGGCGATCGGCCCTACAACTATTCGATCAGATGCAGTTGAAAAATGAGTCATGAGTCAATCGACTTTAGATTTTAGATTTTAGATTTTAGATTAAAGAATTGAAGCATTGACCCCACGGATAAATTCGGGGGGAAGGATAAAGTAACATTCTCCCTAACTCTCCCCCTCTACTCCTCCCACTCTCCCCAATTCAAAACTCCCGCCTTCTCCTCGACACCCCCTCTCCGATTACTCTGTTGTCACTGGCTATGTCAAGTAGCGACTGATACATTAAGAAATATGATAGTTAGCTATTTAGTATAGGGTGATACAGAATAACTGTTTGTACAAATGGTGGAATCCAAAAGGCACAGACCATTGGATTGATAGTTGACAAATTTAGATGGGTCCGGCTATACGAAGTCGGGAGGTTGAGGATTGGGGAATTATCTATTGAAGATTTGTTCCGCTAAAACACGGACTTAAAACCAAATAACTATTGCATCTAAAATCCTCGCATCTAAAATCGGCTGGGTCTTCCCGGAAAATTGCTGAGTATGAGAAGGTACAACAACTAACGTGATCAAAAAAAGTTTAATGATCGGCATCATCGCGCTGTTGCTGTTAAGCGTGCCGCTAACGGACAATGCCTTAGCTCAAGATGCTGCTGGTACTGCTGCGGTGGTGCCAAATCCGATCGACACCGGCGATACGGCCTGGATGTTGGTTTCCTCAGCACTGGTATTGCTAATGACACCGGGGCTGGCGTTTTTCTACGGGGGACTGGTGCGATCGCGCAACGTCCTCAACACCATGATGATGAGCTTAATCATGATGGGACTGATCGGCGTCACATGGACGCTGTGGGGCTACAGTTTGGCCTTTGATGTCACCGCCAGCAACCTAAATCCTAAAGGGTTTGGGCAAGGGATCGAAAGCTTCATCGGCGGCTTCGACTGGATGTTCTTGAACAACGTCACGGCGGACACACCAGATCCGATCGGCTATGCACCGAGAATACCCCACCAAGTCTTCATGGTGTACCAGATGATGTTCGCCATCATAACTCCAGCCTTGATTTCCGGGGCGATCGTCGAACGGGTAACATTTAAAACCTATTTCTGGTTCGTGCTGCTGTGGTCTACCTTTATCTACTCTCCTTTAGCTCACTGGGTTTGGGGTAGAGGCTGGCTGGAGGCGATCGGAGTTTTAGACTTTGCCGGCGGCACAGTCGTGCACATCAGTTGCGGTGTTTCTGCAGTTGTCGCAGCTTGGGTAATCGGGCCCCGCAAAGACCACTTGAAGAAACCCCACACCCCCCACAACGTACCCTACGTCTTGTTGGGAATTGGGATGCTGTGGTTTGGCTGGTTTGGCTTCAACGGCGGTAGCGCTTTGGGAGCTGGTTCTTTAGCAACAGTGGCTTTTGTCACCACCATGATTTCTGCAGCAGTCGGCGGTTTAACTTGGACAATTGTCGAATGGGTGCTCAGAGGCAAACCGACAGCAGTGGGAATTGCTAGCGGTTTCCTCGCGGGATTGGTCGGCATCACACCTGCCGCTGGATTCGTGCTGCCAGTAGGAGCGCTTTTGATCGGATCGATCACTTCGGTTTGTTGCTTCTTTGCCATTAGCTGGCGCGCTAAGCTTGGATTTGATGACTCTTTGGATACCTACCCGCTTCACGGCGTCGGCGGAACTGTGGGCGTTATTCTGACGGGCGTATTTGCCACTAAAGCGGTTAACTTTGCCGGAAATGACGGGCTGTTTGCCGGGAATCCGGGGCAAATCGGCACCCAGTTGATAGGCGTTCTAGCTACTTACGTGTTTGCGGGTGTCGGCACTTTTGTGATCCTGAAAATTTTGGAACAGTTTATGGAACTGCGAGTGCCGTCATCTGCTGAAGACAAAGGTTTGGATATTGACTTGCACGGGGAAGAAGCTTACGGTGAGGATTTTGGCGGCGGTTTCAGTTCGTTTGAATCGAGTTCTCCTTTTGCGCCGAAGAAGATTTGAAGCTGATTATTTGAATAAGTTCGATCGTGTAGAGATGCAGGTATCTGGGTCTCTACGCTTTTTTTTAAGTTTTTTTTAACGAGTCGCGAAGGCGCGTTCATTCTTTCTTGGCTCTCAATTCAATGTGTCGATCGTATTGTAAAACTTCATTGAGTTTATAAGCAATTATAAACAATAATGGTATTCTATTGTTGTGAGTGTTGAACAAGGAATACGCATAGCCCAAAAAACGCAAGTCTCAAATGCAACTAACACAGAGGCACATCAT
>NZ_JAUBUB010000009.1:0-112230 GCF_036705265.1 Microcoleus sp. B4-C2 | reverse complement strand
AAGGACGGGCGGGACGCCCATCCCACTTTCAAGAGTGGAAGTTATTTAATTCTCATTCCCTAGGAGAGAAGGAAGAAGCAATGTTCCGCAAGGGTTTGTGGAATTAAGAACATCCTAACCGTCGGCCCCAGTTCCTATTCCACTCAAAAGAAATGCAACTTTAGGCAACTTCCGAACCTCGACAGTCATCAGTTTTTTGCAATCTGCAATCTCCAATCAGCAATCTCCAATTCTCTTAGGGTTCCACCTCCGGCCAGAGGCGTTCTAGCTGATACCGCCAAGCGGCAAGAGTGTTTTCGCGAGACTCTCGGCCTAGTTCCATTTCACCCATCAATCCCTCTGCGTAAAAACGGTCTAAAGTCTGAAGGGTAGTTTCCACAGACTGTCCCTGCATCTTCGCAGCTTTGATGATTTGACGGATGCGGCTTTCTATCAAACCGTCGAAAAAGTCAGATAAACCTCTCTCTTGCAAAGCCAGCAGTCTGGCGACGGCGGCCGAGAAATCGGCGGCCGCGAGTGTGGCCGGGCTGTGCTGAAATACTCCCCACAAAACGTTTTGATGTAAGGCGTAGCGAGTTTCCAGGGTGGTGTCAAAGTTAGCTTCTAGCAGTTTATCAAGAAATGGTTGAGCTTCCTGGGCATCGGCGATCGGCAGCAAAATCCGCAGCCAACTCCCGTCTTCTGAAAGGAGGACTAACAGGCGAAAATTGGGGGTTTCTACTTGCCAAGAAGTGGCAGCAGGCATCTCAACACTCTCACCAAATAAGTCTTTAAGGGTATTGCTAATTTCTTCGGGAGTCATAATGATTTTAGATTTTAGATTTTAGATTTTAGGTGTCAAAATTTGTCGTATTTACCAGTATCGCATAGTATCAACTCCATCTCTAATCTCTAATCTCAAATGGATTTAGTAAAAGTAGGATGTATACCGAGCACATTTCAACGCTTGGTGTTTAGGCGTGCACCTTACCCTATCGATATTTACCAATATCGGTCAATCTAAAATCTAAAATCTAAAATCTAAAATTGGTTTATGGTAGCCAGCGGGGGTGATAGCCGGCAAAGGGAAGTTCTTCTGGCTGTACTTTGGCGGGAGAACCGTCTGCAGGTCTTTCTACTAAGGGTAGCAGCCAGAGGCGGCTGGTGGCGATCGACTGTCCACTATCGTTGCGGGGACTGTCGGCTGCTGAGGGAGTTGCTGCTGTGACTGATTGGTCGAAAATTAATGCCAGTCCGTCGGGAGATAAACTGATTTGGGTATCTAATTGGTTGGGCAAAATCAGCAGCGGTTTGATGGTTCCTACCAAACGAGTACCCTCTTTTTTGAGGTCGATGGTGGCGATGAAAGGCTGTTCTTTGTAGCTTTCTGTTTTGAGGCGTTGGGCTAACAAACAGTAGAGACGCTGAACTTGGTTGTCTTCGTTTTTGCGGGGGTCGAAATAAACAGCCATAATGCTGCCGGGAATACGCAATATTTCTTGTTCTACACCTTGGTTATCTAAGATGAAAAGCGATCGAGTAAAATCGCTGTTGTATTTAACATAGGCGGCGGCGGAGTTGTCGCGGGCCATGCCCAATACTTGTTCGTATTTTGGCAAAAATTCGACTGGATCTGCTTCGGGTTTGAGGGGGACGATCGCTAATCCTTGTTTTTGAGATATTACCATCGATATGCTATCGGGGCGAATCATAAAATCTCCGCCTTGTTCATTTTCCAATGGTCTGGGCGGCACTTTTTCTTCCACAATCCAAGGACTGAAATCGCCGGGATTGCGGCGGTTGACGCGCTGGACAACTATGATTTTTCCGTCGGCTGAGAGGTCGAATTTGAGGTTTTGGTAATCTTTGGAGTCTAAGATTTTGTCGATTCTACCGGCTGGGTATTTTGGTTGATTTCCTGAGCCTGATTGGGGGTTGAGGCCGGTGGTGACTGTGAAGAGTTCTTGATTGAGGGTGCCGCGAGTACGGGCGATCGATCGATCTGTGGCGGAGAATAAAATGCGATCGCTGTCGGGATATGGTTTAAAATCGGTGACAACTAAATCTTTGGGAGTCAGCGGTATTGGTTTCGAGTCGCTGCTGGTGAGATTGACTAGCATTAATCTGCTTTCTGTTTCGCCTTGGACACCGATGTAAGCAAAAGCTCGATCGCGACTGCGAAAGGAACTGCTAAACGGTTGCATTAGCGTTCCTTTATTTTGGTTTTTTTCTCCGAAATACTTGTCGGTTGCTCCGGCGAGTTTTAATGTGTAGGTAACGCCATAGGGTGCTGGATCTTTGAGGGTGTAAGCCATGCGCCTTCCAGCCCAACTAAATTTACCGGGGAGGGGGGGTTCTAGCTTTAAGTTTTCCTCGACGGTGGGCTGGTTCATCGGCCGAAAGAATGTGAGGATAAAGCCGGTATCTTCGGCGCCGATTTGTTTGTTTTCCCAGGTAAATTCTCGCACTCTGGGTGCTGTGCGATCGCCGCTCAGCAGCAGCAGCCCGATTAAGAAGCTCAGCACTAGCATGAGGACGATCGCCGTGCGGTCGATCGGCTGTTTGAATGGCCCAATAGCGAAGGGTGAAGGATTAATTTTTTTCTTAAAAATACTCACCAATCTTTCTCTCCTACTTTCTGCTGAAAATTAACTACCAAATTTTCCCTATTAAATTTTACACTTATGGGCCCATTCCTAACACTCACCCAGCCATTTTTTTACCACAGTAAATGGCTGCAACGAGTTATTTCCCGTAACAAACCTAGTTTTTGAAACTTGTGGTGCCTCCAGGACTGAATGAAACTTAAGATATTAATTAGGTGGGACACGCTGCAGTTTCAACAGGTTTGTTTACTGAAACAGTTGATTGATGGGGATTAAATCCATCGGTGATATTTTATCGATCGGCAGACCCAAACCAAAAGCGACTCTACACCAAAGTAGACTTGCCAGCACCCCTACAAACAGTGCTGTTAATTGAATATCCTGCCAAAAACAAGTTAGTCCTTCTTTCCACAAACCGTAGTTAGTTACTGCGTAGGTAGGAAGGTCGCCGAGAGCTACAGCAATCACGGCACCTAAATTACCTTTTAAGTGATATCCCAGCGGTATACTTATACATAGATTCACAAAAGTCAGCAGATTTCCCATAGCTTGGTACTGAGACTTTCCTACGGCTAACAGACAAGAACCCATCAGATTGTAGAGGGTGGTGTGCCAGATACCTAAAGCCAAGATAGGCATCATCCAAGATGCCGCCTCATACTCTTTCCGATACAGTGTTAAAATTAACTGATCTCCGAAGCTCACAAAAATTGCTAAACCTACGGCTAATGGTATTAGAATTAACTTGCGGTTCTTAAGTATCTTTGCGCGCAACTCCTCCCGTGGCAACTCTGCCAGCATAGAAATCGAGGGAAAAATCACCCTGCCGCTAATGGCGATGATGACTTGGCGCGGCATATCGCCGAGAGTAAAAGCGATGCCGTAAATGCCCAACGTTGTTAAAGTAAATATTTTCCCCAGGATGAGTCTATCGGCTTGAGAACACAAGAAATACAAAGCCGTAGACAGAAATATCCATTTCCCATAAGAAAATATTTCTTTAACTGCTTCTTTATCCCAAGCAAAGCGGTTTGACTTGCCGGGAATCAAAAAATGGCTCCATACTAACTCTATTAAAGCTCCACTCAAGCCGCCTGCAACGATCGCCCAGATGCTGCGATCGAACCAGGCCCAGACAATCATTACTGTAGTAGAAAAAATCTGTTGGCCTAACTCAAAAATTACTACTTTCTTCACTGCCATTTTGCGTTCTAGGCTGGATGTGGCAGTGGATTTAAAGCCTCCTATTAAGGAATTTATACCTATTACTGGAATCAACCACTCCAGACGGGCATCTCCATAAAAACTCGCAACAGGCTGGGTAATTATAATCAAACAAATCCAAACGAAAAAGCTGCGAATGACTTGCAGTGTCCAAGCGGTGTTGAGAAATTGAGGATCTTCCCCGCGCTTATTCTGGATGATGCTTGGGCCTAGACCTATGTCTGAAAATAAGTTGATCCCTATGATGAAAACGTAGGTTAGACCTACCAGACCAAATAGTTCGGGCAAAAGGAGACGCGTCAGGATTAAGTTGCTGCCAAATCGGATAATTTGACTGATTCCATAGCTGGCGATCGTCCAGGCCGCACCTTTGATAGCTAATTTTTTTTCTGCTGACATATACTCAGAATTTATTTACTAATGACGAGTGTAGTTGCTGAATTTACTTTTGGCAACTACTACAGGATGCTTTTGCAAGTTTGATCGCTGACTGTACAGTATCTTAATTTGTATACGCAGGACGGTTCTGGACTGTCGATCTCGCAATCAAGGTAAAATTTAATCTGATACTTATTCCACATCTAATAATCATAAGGGTTTTTTGGTTCAGGAATTGGTTTGAGGGAGGATGCTTGAATGGTTAATTTGCGCTTGCCTTGCAGTTCTTCTACGATCGTTTCTCCTTCTATTTCTAGCCAACTGTCTGGGGCAAAGGCGGCGCGGCTTTGACCGATCGGTAATTTTACAGGCAACCCGATCGGATAGGCGTCTGCCGCGCAGCAGGTAATGATAAAACGCCCGATCCACATATATTGTTCGGCTATGTTGGGGGGGTGAATTACAAATCCTTGAACTTTGACTTTTTGACCTCTGTATGTATCCGGTTCGGGGTTGAAATTTAACAGCCGCACCCATTCGACGAGCGATCGATTTTCTGGTTTGGTAGTATTGCGAAATTCTTGGGGTTGCAGTCTGGTGATGGGCAGGGCTTCGGTGAGGCCCCGTTCTAAAGCTGTCTGGCTGGTAAATGTGCGTGGCGTTATTAGTAAACCTATTAATGCGACGCTCAACATTAAGGTGCTGCCGATACTGGGGGGAAACAAAGTAACGTGTTCAACTTCTGTGATTCTGAGAGAGTTATTTGCTGTTGATGTCCGCGATTGCTTTGTGGTGCGATCGAGTTTTAAGAGTTCCCAAGTTTTTAAACCGCCAATAACTATTAAGCCGATTCCTCCTGCTAGAGTCAAGCCAAAGTAATTGGGGTGAATGAGAATGCTTAATTTGCCCGTGATCCAATATTTGAGGAGCAATATTCCCCAGGCTAAGATAGCTAGGGCATCCAGCCAGGGGCTAATTTTTTTTAAATTCATTTTTTAAGAGTGACTGGGAAGGAAGAGGGTAGAAGGAAAAGAAAAAAAACTATCCGTATATCGGTGACTTCTGTGTCGGGGAGCAAGGTAATTGAAAATAGCCCAGCGAAAATCATCGTATGAGTTGTCTGTTTGAGCTAGTTTATTAACCTAAATGCAAGTTAATAGAAAGGGTCATTAAAAAGGTTAACTGAGCTGCTAATACAATTAAGTAAACTACGGCTCTACCTTTGAAAATTGACAGCATTAAACCGATACCTTTGAGGTCAATCATCGGGCCGAAAACGAGAAAGGCTAACAGCGAACCGCTGGTAAATGTGGAAGCAAAAGACAGGGCAAAAAAGGCATCTACTGTAGAACAAATCGATACGACTGCCGCTAATAGCAGCATGGCTAGAATCGAGGAAACGGGGCCTTGGCCGAGGTTGAGAATTAGTTCGCGGGGGGCGCCAACTTGAATGATGGCTGCGATCGCACTTCCGATTACCAACACTCCTCCTAATTCGCGCAACTCCTGTACCATAGTATCTAAAAGCAGGCGCAGACGCTCTTTAGAAACGGGGTGGAACATTGAGGAAAGTTTCGAGGTTTTTTCTGTTTTGCCTGTTTGTAATGGCTTCCAGTTGTCTTGTAGCAAAGATTCGATCGGCACCACCCCCCCCGGCTGACCGAGCATAAATGTTCCCGACTGCAACAGCAGCGGAGTGTTAGCTTGGACGAGTTCTTTTTCGGAAAACTCTGGTTTTGGCAGAGGAATCGCACGGGCTACAGAGGGTTGCAGCAGAGGCCGCAAGTCTTTTTGGGCGCTGAACACCCAGCCGATAATTGTGGCTATAGACAGAGAAAATACCACCCGAAAAACTACAATTTCTGGCTGATCCCGAAATGCCGTCCAAGTAGCCCAAATTACCACGGGGTTGATGGTGGGGGCCGCCAGCAAAAAGCCGATCGCGGCTGGTGCGGGTACTCCCTGCATCAGTAACCTGCGGGCTACGGGCACGTTACCGCACTCGCACACGGGAAACAAAAAGCCGATCGAACTGCCCATCAAAGCCGCCAGCAGCGGGTTTCGCGGGATGCGCGATACGAGTTTGCGTTCGTCTACAAACCCCAGCAGCAAACCTGAAAATAAAACTCCGAGCAGCAGAAAAGGTATTGCTTCTACTAACAAGCTGAGAAACAGGGTGAAAGCATTATTTAACTGATTTGTCAGGGCGGGTTGCATCGATCACCTACTGGTAGATTGCTATTTAGCTATACGTCTTTGGTAGAACTCCTTGTAGATCATACCAAAGCATAGCACTAAGTTAAGATCCCGTTAATTTTATTTTGTCTTTTTTTTGCGGGAGTTTGTAGAGCTTCTAATTTAATCAATGCTGATGCCTTGAATGATTGGGAATGGTTAAACTTGTTTTAATTTGAATGAACTTCTATTCATATCCGCCTCGTACAGCCAATCAATAATTGACCGAAATTATCCAGGATACAAGCCCCCGAATTTATCCCTGGGGTCAATGCTTCAATTCTAAAATCTAAAATCTAAAATCTAAAATCGATTGACTCTGCGAACCGTCGCCGATTTGATAAATATTTCGGGTAAAAATAATTGTTTTCACGACAAACCTATAGGGGACGCACTGGCAGGTGTGTAGCTGGCTGAGCGTTACGGGGGGTTGCGAGTACC
This sequence comes from Microcoleus sp. B4-C2, assembly GCF_036705265.1. NCBI lineage: Bacteria > Bacillati > Cyanobacteriota > Cyanophyceae > Oscillatoriales > Microcoleaceae > Microcoleus > Microcoleus sp. B4-C2. Next base: position 105,367 of record NZ_JAUBUB010000009.1, on the reverse strand, counting down.
GGATCGGGGATATGGGATAAAATCGCCTCAAACGCCTTAGCACGGGCGAGGGCGTCCCGCCATCGCGATAGCCAGCTAAAATTCCGGGGCGTCACCCCCCGACTTTCTGCTTTTAAATTTTCTGCTGACGGGCTGCATCGTGTTGGCGATCGGGCAATTCCGATTTTCTTCTATTATCAATCACTTATATTTCTCAGCCTAATATTTTATTAACAAAAGGTTAAGACGACTACCTAAGATTAATGAATAGTTAAATAGTAGAAACAAGCGTTAATACCGCTCAAGTCAGTATAAAATAAAGTCAGGTATAATTACAAGGGCGCATTTATCTCGGCGATCCTCAATCTTGCCTAATACTTTAAGTGGTAAAATTTTCCTTGGTACAGTCAGTTTTTTGTGTAATTTAAAATGCAGTTTGCCAGGGGGATGTCTGTCCACTCAGCAACTCACCTGCTGACCTTTGGTAGCTGAATGTCTGGCAAATAGAACCCCAAAAAAAGCGTGCTGATAAATTTATGTTGAATACCTCCTGCGTAGAAAGACCAGTCCAACCCCTCTCCGAGGCTGACCTAGGAGAACTTTGTTTAGACTCTACTCTCCAAGAATTGTCGCTTTACGATTTTCAGGTAGAAGCTACGGATTGGGGAATACGAATTTCTCAGATGTTAGAAGCTAATCCGCTGTTACCGGGAGTCATTGTGACCCATCAAGGTGAATTTGCCGGTATGATTTCCCGGCGGAGATTTTTAGAATTTATCAGCCGTCCTTTTGGGCGAGAATTATTTTTAAAGCGACCGGTGAGGGCTTTGTACCGCTTTGCCGAAACTGAGAGTTTAATTTTTCCCAGCAATACTTTAATCGTGGATGCAGCCAGGAAGTCGCTGTTGCGATCGAAAGAACTGCTTTACGAACCGATTGTGGTTCAAGTGTCGCCTCAAACTTATAGTTTGCTAGATGTGCACGAACTGTTAGTAGCTCAATCCAACATTCACGAACTAGCAACAAAATTGCTGAGGCAGCAAACTCAATCTCAATTAATTCAAACCGAAAAACTAGCGAGTTTGGGACAGATGGTAGCTGGAGTTGCCCACGAAATTAGAAATCCCGTCACCTGCATCAGCGGAAATATCGGGTTTTTGTCCAACTACTCGAAAGACATCATGGAGTTGCTGTCGGCTTACGAAGAGATTGTGGGTGACAGCGAAAAAATTGACAAACTCAAAAAACACATAGAATTTGATTTTTTGCAAGAAGATTGGGTGGAAATTCTCAAAAGTATGAAAGTTTCATCGCAGAGGCTGACCGAACTCGTCACCAGCCTGCACACCTTTTCTCACATGGACGAAGCCCACTTGAAGCAAGCTAACATTCACGAATGTATTGACAGTACGCTGCTAATTATGAAAAATCGTCTGAAGTACGGATTTAAAGTAGTTAAAAACTATGGGGATTTGCCTTTGGTAAAATGTTACTCGGGTCAGTTGAGCCAGGTATTTATGAATATCATCAGTAATGCGATCGACGCTTTGGAAGAGGTAAAAGCAGAAAAAGAATTTATGCCTGCGATTACTATTGAAACCGAGGTAATAGAAAGTTGTGACGGAGACTGTGTGAATTCGGAATTAATTCAAAATTATGTTAGGGGCGATAGACCAAATGCCAAACAGCTATTATCCGCCAGCCAAAACGGCGACTTATGCCCAGAATCTGCGGAAAAAAATCAAAATAACGCTTGGATAGCCATCCGAATTGCCGATAACGGGCCGGGAATTCCGCCCGAAATTCAGCGGCGGATTTTTGAGACATTTTTCACCACTAAACCGGCGGGGAAAGGTACCGGTTTGGGGTTGGCAATTACCCATCAAATTGTTACGGAAAAGCATAAAGGCAAGTTAAATTTGCATTCTACGCCCGGTACAGGTACTGAATTTGAAATTTTGTTGCCATGGATTTGAATGCCTGGGCGACTTGTCGATATCGATTTACCGCCCAAGCGGGGGCGGGTTTATTAGAGGAGCAATTTTAGGCGGAGATTGTTTGTAAAACCCGCCCCTACCAATCCGTTACGCTCGAAGCTGCACGGGCATTACCAAGAATGTAGCATTGACTCCGCCCAAAGGCTGGAAAATTACGGGGGCTAAAGCACCGTTTAATTGCAGTTGAATTTCTGGGGATTGAGCAGTTTTCAAAATGTCAATTAAGTATTTCACGTTGAAAGCAATATCGATGCTATCTCCCGAAATCTGTGCGGGCATTGACTCTTTGCCACAGCCGACATCTTTAGCATCTACAGACAAAGTAATTTCCTGATTCTCCTCGTCGATGCTGCATTTGAGAATATTGTTTTTTTGGTCTGCAAAAACGGCTATTCTTTCTACGGCTGCTAAGAACGATCGCCTTTCTAAGGTAATTTGTCGCTCAAAAGACGGTGGAATCAACTGCCGGTATGCGGGATATTGCCCTTCCAAGGTGCGGGTTGTCAGCCGCTGGTCTGCCCATTCAAACACTACTTGACCGTGTTCAAAATGCAGGGTGACAGGTTCAGTCCACTGGCGCATCACCAGCATTCTTTCTACTTCCCGCAATGCTTTAGCGGGGACTGTCACCTCAAATTCTTCTTGGGTTTCTTCGCCTTCAGCTTTTTCATTGGCAGTTTGAACTACTGCCAATCTGTGGCCGTCTGTAGCTGCAAATTCCAGGCAATCTTGCAATACCTTTAAATGCACCCCTGCAAGTACCTGTTTTGCCTCGTCGGGGCTAGTAGCAAATAAAGTTCCTTTGAGTCCTTCTATCAAGGCTTCCGGTGGCAATTTAAGGATTGTTCCGGCTTCGATTGCGGGCAATTCTGGGAATTCTTCCGGGCCCATGCCTCTAACTTGGTAGCTGCCAGAACTGCAAGTGAGATATGCTACGGTGTCTCCCGCTTCGTCTTCTAGAGTAATCTCTCCATCTGGGAGTCTCGAAACAATATCGTTGAGTAATTTAGCGGGTATGGTAAAACTGCCACCGCCAGTCACTTCTGCTGCGAAGCTGGTACGAATGCCTAAACTGAGATCGAAAGCTGTCAAGCTAACCCGCTGATTTTCCTCATCCGCGACTAAGAGCACGTTGGCTAGTACCGGATGTGTCGGGCGGGAGGGAACGGCCCGACTTACCAACGAGAGGTTGGCGTTGAGGTCACTTTGGGTGCAAACCAATTTCATTGTAGGAAGGTTAATTAACCGGATTTGAAACAGAAACAAATGGTATCACAGAAAGCCGGCGGGTCGGTTTTTCTGTGTGTAGGGCTTAAGCATGGGGCTAGAAACCGGGTTTCTAGGCAAAATTTTGCCTGTAAAAACGAGAAATCTTCCAAGAAACCGGGTTTCTGAGGTTAGTGCGCGTCGCGAATTATGTGTTTTGGGTGTGCAGGGATCGCTAGTATTTTTTAATTTATGGAATTATTTTTGTATCGATCGCCCTGTGGAAACTGTGGAAAAAAAAGCTAACTGCTTGCTGCGTGTCACTTATAGATAATAAATACCTGTGGAAAACTTGTGGAAAAACTGGTGCGGTCGATCGCCCATTTTTGTGCAAAAGCTGTTTCGGGCGATCGAGTAAAGTTTTCCACAAACAGAGGGCAACTTTTCCACAGGTTTTTCCACAGGCAATATCGAATCCGGTGGCATCGAAAGTGTGGGTTTGTTTACGCTCACCCCGTCTGCACCGGTGCGTCGCTCAAAGATTGTGGATACTATTTAAGATTTAAGGGTGGCGACGCACCCTACGCCATGAGTGAATGTGTGAAAAGAGGTTCAACTTTTGCGGCTGACAACGTTAATTCGATCGCTCAACTGACGCAAAGTTTGAGCCAAATTCGGGTCAGTGTTCCGCAACTGAGCAATTTTTTCGCAACTGTAAAGCACAGTCGTGTGATCTTTGCCACCGAACACTTCGCCAACTTTCGGCAAACTCAAACCAGTATGCTGCCGAATTAAATACATCCCTATTTGACGGGCAAGACTAATTTCTCGCCGCCGGGAACTGCCTTTCAAATCTTCAACAGAAACATCAAACTCCTCAGCCACAACTGCAATTACTGCATCTGGCGTTGCCTCTACACTTTCAGTTTGCGGATTCAAAACCGGGGCGATATTTTCCACAGTCATCGGCAAACCAGTAATTGAAAGATATGCTACCGCCCGAATCAAAGCACCTTCCAATTCCCGAACGTTGGAAGTGTAACTAGAAGCAATGTATTCAATCACATCTCGCGGCAGGCGCATATTTTCATACTCAGCTTTTTTCTGCAAAATTGCCATCCGAGTTTCCAAGTCTGGCAATTGAATGTCGGCAATTAATCCCATGGAAAATCGGGAACACAAACGCTCTTGCAGGCGGGGGATTTGCTGCGGCGGACGGTCAGAAGCTAAAACTACTTGGTTCCCGGCTTCGTGCAGAGTATTAAAAGTGTGGAAAAATTCTTCTTGAGTATATTCTTTGCCTTCAATAAATTGGATATCATCTATTAATAAAACATCTGCCGCCCGATAATGGTCGCGGAAAGTTTGCATACTGTCTTTGCGAATGGCGGCGATTAAATCGTTAGTAAATTTCTCAGTAGAAACGTAAAAAATCTTGGCGTTGGGGTCAATTTCCAAGCGATAATGACCGATCGCCTGCATCAAATGAGTTTTGCCCAAACCAACGCCACCGCACAAAAATAGGGGATTGAATTCTCGGCCGGGAGACTCAGCTACCGCGAGGGAGGCCGCGTGGGCCATGCGGTTGTTGGAACCGACGACAAAGCGGGAAAATAGGTATTTGGGGTTTAAATTGGCGGGTTTGGGGGGGTGAAGCGAGTGGCTTTCCGGGATATCGGCGATGGGGGAGGGCCAAATTATGGCCGAGTCGCTGCTGCCGCCTGTTTCGTTTCCCCCGGCAATTGTCAAGTAAATGTCTACGGGATAGCCGAGAATTTCTGCGACTGCATCGGCAAGGATTTCTCTGTAATATTTTTGCAACCAATTGCGAGCAAAGGGGTTGGGGGCGCTGACGATCAAACAGTTATTTTCGAGTTGTTCTGCCCTGGCAGTTTTGATCCACGTCTCAAAGCTAGGTCTGCTCAGTTGTACCTGGAGACGTTCAAGTATCTGATTCCACAGACTTTCGAGGGGAATGTCCACTGCTCACCTCTGCCGATCGGCATTCAAGATATTAATTCTACAGTCTAGAGAGTTTAGTCCTCAGATGCTAAAGTTTAAGGGAGTCTGCCGTAGCACGGGCAAGGGCCCGACGCCATCGCCCACAAATTTGGCGGCTCTGCAGTCCTGCGCCAGCTATCGGGGAGCTGCTCAGCAAATATTTAGATTTGGCAGGAAAGCCTTAAAACATGGCAATGAAGAGTTCTACTGGCAAATTTTGGAAGCAACCGGCAATTTACATATTGCTGCTGGTAACGGGAGCCGGGGCCGCCATGTTGGGCGATCGTCTGACGGTTTCTCAATTTCGTGCAAATTCTGGCGATTCTGGACAAAGGGCGCTAGAACCGAAATTGCAACTGCCTCCTAATACAAAGGATCAAGCTAGGAAAGTCTTGCCGCCGGTTCCCTTGTCGGGGGACGCGGCTAATGTGAATTTTATTGTGGCTGCGGTGGCAAAAGTTGGCCCGGCAGTGGTTCGGATCGATGCTTCGCGCCTGGTGAAACCGGGAAATAGAGGGCTGTCGCCGGAAGATTTTTTTGGGATAGAACCGAATTCGGGTGGCCGGGGCGGGATCGAACGGGGCACTGGTTCGGGTTTTGTCATCGGTGCCGACGGCCTGATTCTCACTAACGCTCACGTTGTAGAGGGAGCCGATACGGTAAATGTAACTCTCAGGGACGGCCGCAGCTTTCAGGGGCGGGTGTTGGGGGCGGATAAGGTGACGGATGTGGCTGTGGTGAAGATTGAGGCGAATAATGTACCTGTGGTGACGATCGGCAATTCGGATAAGCTGTTGTCTGGGGAATGGGCGATCGCGATCGGCAATCCTTTGGGTTTGGACAATTCCGTAACTGCGGGGATTATTAGCGCTACGGGGCGATCGAGCACTGATGTGGGCGTACCCGACAAGCGGATCGGTTTTATTCAAACAGACGCTGCAATTAATCCGGGGAATTCTGGCGGCCCGCTGCTGAATGCTTCGGGCGAAGTTATTGGCATGAATACGGCGATTATTCAAGGTGCTCAAGGATTGGGGTTTGCGATTCCCATTCAGGCGGCCCAACAGGTGGCGAAGGAACTGATTACGACGGGGAAAGTCGAACACGCTTATTTAGGCATTGAAATGGCGACGCTGAATCCAGAGGTTAAGCAGCAAATTAACAGCAATGCTACCAGCAGCCTGCGAGTTGCAGTCGATCGGGGTGTGGCTATTGTTAGTGTTGTTCCTAATTCTCCCGCTGCGGCGGCAGGTTTGCGGGCTGGAGATGTGATTCAAAAGATTAATAATCAGCCGATTATTCAGTCGGAAGCTGTTCAGGAGTTCGTGCAAAATGCTAAGGTTGGCGGTCTGTTGCAAATGGAAATTAACCGTAACGGACAAATAGTTAATTTGACTGTTAAAACGGGAAGTTTGCCGGTTCAAAAAGTTGGATAAGAAGGAAAGCACGACACGGATTTGGGCACGGATACACGGATTAATTATTGAGTGAGTAAGTTATATTTTGTTCCTCCATTCAACCGACAAAACTGTAACAACAAATAACCAATAACAGATAATCAATAACTATGGCAGAAATCTTACAAATCTCACAATTAGGAAATCCCGTATTGCGCCGCCCGTCGCAAGTTGTCGAGAATATTAAAGACGATCGCATTCAAGAGTTGATTGACAGCTTAATATTTACAGTACAGCAGGCAAACGGAGTGGGGATTGCCGCCCCTCAAGCGGCTCAGTCCGATCGCCTGTTCATCGTCGCATCTCGCCCCAACCTGCGGTATCCCCAAGCACCCAACATGGAGCCCACAGCGATGATTAATCCCCGGATTGTGGCTGCATCAACAGAGACAGTCAAAGACTGGGAAGGCTGTTTGAGCATTCCGGGGATTCGGGGATTGGTGCCGAGAAGTAGGGCGATCGAGATAGAATACACCAGTAGAGACGGCAAACTCCACCGACAAGAATTGACAGACTTTGTAGCCCGAATTTTTCAACACGAACACGACCATTTAGATGGAATCGTGTTTTTAGACAGGGTGGAAAATACCCACGAACTGATGACTGAGGATGAGTACCAGCAGCAATTTGTCAAGCTGCTCTGACCATACGGGAGCAATTCTCCAATCCCAAATCCCAAATCCAAAATCTAAAATCTAAAATCGATTGACCGAGGACGAGTACCAAAAGCAATTTGTCAAGCTGCTCTGACAGTTGGTATAATTGTTAGCAGTAATATCAGAGATGTTGCAAACAGGAGAGCAAATGTCTATCAACTTAGAAAAAGGCGGGAGAATCAATCTCTCTAAAGAAGCACCGGGGCTAAAAAATGCCGGGATTGGTTTGGGATGGGATACCAATGCTACAGACACCGGCGCAGCGTTTGACTTAGATGCTTCCGTGTTTATGTTGGGGGCTACTGGCAAAATTCCCGGCGAAAAATACTTTGTTTTCTACAACAACAAGGAGTCGCCGGACACTTCTGTAATACATCTGGGAGATAGCAGAACCGGAGAAGGATTTGGCGATGATGAAACCGTTACAGTCGATTTAACCAAAGTCGATCCGGCGGTGCAAGAAATTGTGTTTGTGGTAACTATCCACGAAGCAGAATTGAGAAGGCAAAACTTCGGTCAAGTGCGGAATGCTTTTATCAGGATTTACGACACTACTACTAACACAGAAGTAACGAAGTACGATTTGGACGAGGATTTTTCTAGGGAGACAGCGGTAGAGTTTGGCAGACTTTACAAGAAAGACGGCGAGTGGAGGTTTCAAGCTGTAGGAGAAGGCTACAATTCCGGCTTGCAAAGCTTTGTAGATAAGTATGCCGGATAAAAGGTCGATCGCTCCTAACTAAATAAATCGAGGGGAAATTCGGAAGCAGGAATATTTCCCTCGATTTTAAGCCAGACTCATGAGGTGACAAACCAGATGGGAATTCAATTAAAGAAGGGCGAAAGATTTAATCTTTCTAAAACATCTCCAAGTTTAACAAAAGTTGCGATCGCCCTGGGATGGGAAATAGCAACTGAACTAAATTTTTCAGACTCAAACCAGCAAAGCTGCGATATCGATGCCTCGGTTTTTGCATTAGGTTCAGACGGCAAAATCCCCGATGAAAGATACTTTGTATTTTACAATAACTCGCAGTCGCCGGACGGAGCGATCGCCCATTCGGGAGATAATCAAACTGGTCAAACTCAAGGGGATGACGAGACAATTGATGTAGACTTGGAAAAAGTAACTGCTGCTGTTGAGGAAATGGTTTTTGTGGTCACGATTCACGACGCACAAGCTAAACATCAAAATTTTAGCCAAATCAGAAATGCTTTTATCCGATTGTACGATCGCCAAACCGACAGCGAACTAGCGCGCTATGATTTAACAGAAGGTTTTTCTGAAGAAACAGCAGTCGAATTTGGACGGTTGTATAAAAAAGAGGCAGCTTGGAGATTTCAGGCCGTAGGACAAGGATATAAAGCAGGGTTGCAGAGTTTTGTTGACAAGTATCATTCAGAGATTCAACAGCCAGAAAAACCTGCACAACGTACAGTAGAACTGCCTAGATTACCAGTTATTGAAGATAGCCACAAAAGTCAGAAAGCTATAGCATTAGACAAAAAGCTTCAGGAGAAAGCGCCGCACATTTTCAATCTCGCTAAGAAAGCAGATATCTCGCTAAAAAAGGCAAATCTCACCAATCACAATGCTCAAGTAGCGCTTTGCCTTGATATTTCTGGTTCCATGTCTTCGCTATACAGTTCAGGAAAAATTCAGCGTTTGGCAGAGAAGATTTTGGCTTTGGGATGTCGGTTTGATGACAACGCAGCGATCGACATATTTCTGTTTGGAGTGAACCCACACAATCCCGGTGAAATGTCGATCGACAATTTCTCAAACTTCATCGACCATATACTGCAACAGTATCCTTTAGAAGGAGGTACTTACTACGGTAAAGTGATGAAGGAAATTAGAAACTTCTATTTTCCTGACGGTAGGGGTAGCAGGCGCAACGCAGGTATTAAAGCCGATCGACCTGTCTACGTGATGTTTGTGACTGATGGAGCCACTGCGGACGAATCGGAAACCAAGCAGCAGCTACAATGGTCGTCCTATGAGCCGATATTTTGGCAGTTTATGGCGATCGGTAAGTCGCAGAAAGATGTCAAAAGTAAGGGAGTTCGCGGGTGGTTAGCAAGAGCAGTAGCGAGCGATTTTAGCTTTTTAGAGCAGCTTGACCAAATGGGCGATCGCTACCTAGACAACGCCGATTTCTTCAGTTTAGAAGACCCGGAACATATTGCCGATGAGGAATTATACGATTTGTTGACAGCAGAATATCCGAATTGGGTAAAATCAGCACGAATCAAAAATCTCTTACCCTAGAAACAGCTTTTGCCGACAAACAAAATGCTAGCTTAGGGCAATCATTCAACTTCACCATAAACCTTACAAAATCACAAAACTATGGCTATCAACTTAACCAAAGGACAATCAATAGTTCTCAGCAAAAGCGAATACGACTTGTCCAGACTGACAATGGGTTTGGGCTGGGATGTTGCACAAGCTAAAAAAGGTCTTTTCGGGCGAAGCAGCGGTGCAAATTTTGACTTAGATTCCTACGCTATGCTGCTGGGAGAAAATGGCAAAATAAAGAACTACAAAGAGGATGTAATTTATTACTCTCATTTGGAATCAAAGGACAAAACAGTTGTTCACTCAGGCGACAATCTCACGGGGGAGGGAGAGGGAGACGACGAACAAATAGTGGTGAAACTGAGTTCTTTGCCAGCAGAATATCACAAAATTATTTTGGGCGTAAATATTTACGATGGAAAAGAGAGAAAACAGCATTTCGGCCTGGTACAAAATGCTTTCGTGAGAGCTGTAGATGCCGCCGGGAAAGAAATAGCTCGCTATCGCTTGTCAAATGACCCATCTTATGAAGGAAAATTAAATATGTTGATGGGAGAAGTCTATCGAGAAGGCGGCGAGTGGAAGTTTAAGGCTTTGGGAAATCCTTTGGCTGAAGATATGAACGGTGTTGTCGGTTCGTTTATGCGGTGATATCAAATCTGTTAAATTCAGGCTTGTAGGGGCGGGTTCACCCAAAATACCTGTCAATAATTGACAATCTATATAAACCCGCCCCCTCCCAGCCCGCCATCAAAATGCACATTTTCCGTAGAATTGTAGGGGCGGGTTAACCAACAATATTAGCCAATAATTGACGATATAAATAAACCCGCCCCCCTCCAACGGTAAATCGCAATGCACATTTTCTGCATAATTGTAGGGGCGGGTTTCACCAAAATATTAGCCAATAATTGACGATATAAATAAACCCGCCCCCCTCCAACGGTAAATCGCAATGCACATTTTTAGTATTTGATCGAAGTCAAGGTTGATGTAGGTTATTTGTCGGGTGGGGGCGGGTTTATATAGATTGTTTGTGGGAATTAAATGTTATTCGTGAACCCGCCCCTACAAAAAATTACGAATCAATCTTTGACCGGCCGCATTGTCGGGAACATCACCGCATCGCGGATGCTTTGAGTATTAGTTAAAAGCATCACCAATCTGTCTACACCGATACCCATTCCCGCACAATTAGGCATTCCCAAAGATAAAGCTTGAATAAAGTCTTCATCCATTGGATGCGCTTCATCATCGCCCGCATTTTTCTGTGCTAACTGTTCCTCAAACCGCTTTCTTTGCTCTTTCGGATCGTTCAATTCTGAGAAGCCGTTCGAGTATTCTGTACCGTTGATAAATAGCTCGAAACGTTCTACAAATCCGGGCTTGCTGCGATGTCCTTTTGCTAAGGGACTGACTTCAACAGGGTAGTCGATGATGAATGTAGGTTGAATTAGTTTGGGAACAACTAATTTGTCAAAAACTGCATACAGCACGTAGCCTAAACTCTGTTGTTCTAACTTAGACAGGTGCAATTCTAGCTTGGTTGCAGAGGATCTCGCACTTTCTAAATCCAAAGTGTCAAAATCCAGCCCAAACTCGTCTCTGACAGCTTCTACCATCGTTTTCACTTGCCAGTGTTTGCCACTGAAACCGGGATATTTTTCGCTGTAGTCGAACTTGCGTTCTAAACTAATCGTTTCCCCCTGATTTTCAATTTCCTTGACATCCCCAAATACCGCCGCCGCTGCGAAACATATCACGTCTTCGACAACTCCTAAAATGTCGAAAACATCAGCATAAGCTTGGTAAACTTCTAAAGAGGTAAACTCAGGATTGTGGGTGCTGTCAATGCCCTCATTTCTAAATGCTTTCCCTAGTTCAAAAACTCGCTCGAAACCGCCGCAAATTGCTCTTTTTAAGAATAATTCGGGAGCCACTCGCAAATACAAATCCACCTCCAAAGCATTATGGTGAGTGATGAATGGCTTAGCAGCAGCACCGCCGTAAATAGCTTGGAGTGTTGGCGTTTCTATTTCGTAAAAATTGGCTTGCCAGAGATAGGAACGGATGCTTTGAACGATGCGACTACGCAGCATAAAACGGTTGAGCGCATCTTGGTTGCTTGCCAAATCCATTTCGCGGTGACGGCGGCAAACTTCGGGGTCGTTAATTCCGTAATAAGAATCGGGAAATTGAATGGTAGCTTTTGATAAAAGCTTTAATTCCCTCACTAAAATAGAAAGTTCTCCCCTGGGGGTGCGGCAGCCGATACCTTCGACGCCGACAAAATCGCCGACATCGAGCAATTTTTTAATTTGTTCAAAGCTCAAACCGACTTCGCCGGTGACGATTGCTTTCTCGATTTTGAGTTGAATTTTGTCTGTGGCGTCTTTTAAATCGATGAAACCAATTTTGCCGCTGTCTCGCTTGGAAGTGATGCGGCCAGCTAATCGCAGGGAAATTTCTTCGGGGTCACTTTGTCCGTTTTCGAGTTCTTTTCCCGGCTGACTAAATATTTCGCGAACTTGCTTGGCTGTGTGCGATCGCGCGTAGGATTCACTGGGATACGGTTCTATGCCTTGCGATCGCAGTTCGTCTACTTTTTGACTGCGGACTTCGGCTTCACTGAGAGTCATTAGTTATTGCCTGATTAAAATTACAAATATCTGACATCTTGCACTATTCTGGCGATCGTGCGATCGAGCGTTGCTCAAATCAACGCCCCACAAGAAAATTCACTCTTTGTGGAACAGGCATCTTGCCTGTTCGTGACAAAGCTGCAAGATGTCAGAAACACCAAACTCTATCATAACTGGGCGGCTTTGAGAGGCAATTTGCCAAATAAATAAGTTACATCCTCTCGTAGCCCGATCGCACAGAGCCGCACTCGCCCCAGAAATATCTCCGATAAAAATTTACAATCAACTGCACAAAGCGACCGAAACATTAAAAAATTAAGTTGTCTGTCGATCGCAACAGGTGAGATGATATGTAGTGCAGCCTCACGGCAGTTCCACAGAAACTGAACAGCAGAAACGCGAGCGATCGAACTCGGCTCATCGCACCTCTGTCAGAATCGACCACACACACTCTCTCTTAACATATAAAAACCAGAATTATGGCTGTTGCAACCCAATCACTCGAAGAACTCTGCATCAACTCTATCCGCTTTTTGGCCATCGATGCGGTAGAAAAAGCAAAATCAGGACACCCGGGACTGCCGATGGGCGCTGCCCCTATGGCCTTTGTGCTGTGGGATCGGTTCATGCGGTTCAACCCCAAAAACCCCAAGTGGTTTAATCGCGATCGCTTCGTCCTCTCCGCCGGCCACGGCTGTATGCTACAGTACGCCCTCATGTACTTGACCGGCTACGATAGCGTCACCCTCGACGACATCAAGCAATTTCGTCAGTGGGAATCCAAAACCCCTGGACACCCCGAAAACTTCGTCACCGAAGGCGTAGAAGTTACCACCGGCCCCCTCGGACAAGGAATTGCTAATGCCGTCGGTTTGGCAATGGCAGAAGCTCACCTCGCTGCTAAGTTTAACAAGCCCGACCATAAAATTGTTGACCACTACACCTATGTCATCATGGGTGACGGCTGCCACATGGAAGGCATTTCTGGCGAAGCTTGTTCTTTGGCCGGACACCTCGGACTCGGCAAATTAATTGCCTTGTACGATGACAATCACATTTCTATTGAAGGCGACACCAGCTTGGCCTTTACTGAAGATGTGGGCAAGCGTTTTGAAGCTTACAATTGGCACGTTATTACAGTAGACAATACCGCTCTAGACGAAGATACTAACCTAGAAGCAGTTCACAAAGCTATTGAAGAAGCCAAAAAAGTCACGGACAAACCGTCCATGATTAAAGTCCGCACCATCATTGGTTACGGTTCTCCAAACAAGCGCAATTCTTACAGTTCTCACGGTGCTGCTTTGGGTACCGATGAAGTGAAAGCAACTCGTGATTTCTTGAAGTGGGAACACGCACCGTTTGAGATTCCTGATGATGCTTTGTCACACTTCCGCAAAGCAGTCGATCGCGGTGCTCAATCTGAGCAAGAATGGCAGAAAGCTTTTGATGCTTATAAAGCAGCATATCCTGCAGAAGCAGCAGAATATGAGCGCAGCGTTGCCGGCAAACTTCCTGAAGGTTGGGATAAAGTTTTGCCGACATACAAGGCAGAAGATAAAGCCGATTCGACTCGGAATCATTCTGGAAAATGTTTGAATGCTTTGGCAGGTGTGTTACCTGAACTGATCGGCGGTTCCGCTGACTTGGCATCTTCTAACATGACTTTGCTCAAGGGTGAAAAAGACTTCCAAAAAGGTCAGTACGAAGGACGTAACCTGCGCTTTGGTGTGCGGGAACACGCCATGGGTGCGATCGCCAACGGTATGGTACTGCACGGCGGTTTAATTCCTTACTGCGCCACTTTCTTGGTATTTGCTGACTATATGCGGGGAGCAATTCGCCTCTCTGCACTCTCGGAAGCTGGAGTTATTTACGTAATGACTCACGACTCCGTAGCCTTGGGCGAAGACGGCCCAACTCACCAACCCGTGGAAACCATCGCTTCTCTGCGAGTAATTCCCGATTTGTTGGTAATGCGCCCTGCGGATGGTAACGAAACATCCGGCGCTTACAAAGTGGCAGTTGAAAGCCGCACTCGCCCAACTTTAATGGCTTTGTCTCGTCAAAATCTGCCTAACTTGGCTGGAAGTTCGATCGAAGGAACAGCCAAAGGCGCTTACATTTTGTCTGACGACGGCGGCACTCCCGACATCATTTTAATCGGCACCGGCGGCGAAACCTACCTCTGCGTTGATGCCGCTGAAAAATTGCGCGCCGCAGGTAATAAAGTGCGCGTAGTTTCGATGCCTTGCTGGGAATTGTTCGACTTACAAGATGCCGCTTACCGCGAATCTGTACTGCCGAAAGCTGTTACTAAGCGGTTGGCCGTTGAAGCAGGTTCTAGCTTCGGCTGGGGACGTTATTTGGGTTCTGAAGGCGATAGCCTCAGTATTGACCGATTCGGCGCTTCTGCACCGGGCCCCGTTGCTTTAGAAAAGTTTGGCTACACCGTTGATAATGTGGTAGCTAAGGCTCAGGCGCTGTTGGGTTAATAGCAGCAGCATAATTTTGGGTGGGGCGGGCTTCTGGCTCGCCCCATTTTTTATAGCAGAAGGAAGTGAAGTTCGGCAACGGATTCGCTTCCTTCCGATGTAACAGATGTAACAGATAGATGGAAGAAGGCTTTAGTTATCTAGAAGATAAGGAAGAAGAAAGGAAAAGCTAAAATCTCAAATCTCAAATCGGCATCTAGGGTTTCACTTCGTCATACCTCACATCTTGCACCATTGTCAGGAACAGGCTTTTCGGCCTGTTCCACAAGAAAATTCATCTCTTGTGGAACAGGCCGAAAAGCCTGTTCATAAAAGGATTGAGAATGGTGCAACATATGAGTTATACCCAACCTAGAGCTCGCTACAGCTCGCGAATCATTGAGAATTGCTATATTAAGACTTACCGAAGAAAAACCAGTTTCTACCACAATATTCGGTTTGGCAATGAGGCCTTTATGAAGAAACCGGGTTTTTAGCCCCCCGTGCCTCCAGAACTGTATATTTCAGAGAGTTAAGATAAGTTATAAGTTATTGCGTTAAATTACTCCTTCCCCATTTGTCATTCCGTTTATGATTTGGAAGTTTTTAAATCACCTGTTATTCACGGGAAATTATATTCCTCACGGTCACTGTTACCTTTGGCAGCGAGAGCTAGTAGCACTCCACATAGTGTCAGACTCTATCATTGCCCTGGCTTACTATTCAATACCCCTCTCGCTAATTTATTATTTTATCTTTCAGCGAAAAGACTTGCCCTTTCGCAATATCTTTTGGCTGTTTGCAGCCTTTATTATCTCCGGCGGCACTACTCATGTGATGGAAGTTTGGACGCTTTGGCATCCTGTTTATTGGGTTTCTGGCATTCTAAAAATTATTACCGCCGCGATTTCTGGTTACACCGCTTTTGCATTAATTCCTTTCGTTCCCCAAGCATTAACTCTCCTGAGTCCAACTCAATTAGGGATGATCGATTCAATACTGCAAAAAGAAATAATTGAACGCCGAGAAACGGAAGCTCGCTATCAAACTTTAACTGAAGCTTCGCCGGTGGGAATATTTTATGCAGATGCTGGAGGAGACTGCTTGTATGTCAACGAACGCTGGTGTCAAATTTCGGGAATTACCTGTGATGAAGCTTTGGGCAAAGGGTGGTTGCAAGGCATTCATCCAGACGATCGCGATCGGGTTTGTTCTGAATGGTATAGCGCCGCGCAGGAGAAATTGCCGTTTAAATCTGAGTACCGCTTTCAAGGCATTAATCACCCTCAAATCAGTTGGGTATTCGGTCAATCTGTCGGTCAAGTCGGAGAAAATGGGGAGGTTAAAAGTTATGTCTGTACTATTACTGATATTACAGAACGCAAGCAGATAGAAGAGGAAAATCGACTGCTCAATGAAACTCTGGAGCATCGAGTTGCTGAGCGCACTGCTCAAATTGAAATTTCTAACCACCAATTGCAAAAAGAAATAGCTTACCGCGAAAAAATTGCTCTCACTTTGTTGGAATTGACGCAACTGCAAAATGCTATTCTTAATAGCGCTAACTACACAATTATTTCTACCGATTCCGACGGTACAATTAAAACATTTAATCGGGCAGCAGAGCAACTTTTAGGTTATTCGCTAGAAGAAGTAGTGGGGAAAGTCACCATAGCAATAATTCACGAGCCTCTGGAGGTCGCTCAAAGAGCTGAAGTTCTTTCTCAAGAATTGGGAGTGAAAATAGAGCCGGGAATTCAAGTATTATTTACCTTGCCGTGCCGGGAAATCGCGGACGAAAATGAATGGACTTATATTCGCAAAGATGGTTCGCGGTTTCCGGTACTGCTGTCGGTGACTGCCTTATTTGATAGTAGCGGAAATATTAACGGTTTTTTGGGTATTGGTCAGGATATTAGCGATCGCAAACAAGCTGAAAAAGAGCTGCGTGACCTAACCAGTGCCATGCAAAATGCGGTGGAAGGCATTTCGCGGCTGGATATTGAGGGGCGCTACGTGAAGGTTAACCGAGCTTACGCTCATAAATGCGGTTACGAACCGGACCAAATGCTTGGCATGGAATGGCAGAGCACCGTACATCCGGGCGATGTTGAGATGATGATTTCAGCTTATCAGGAAATGCTAATTTCTGGCAAAGTAGAAGTTGAAGCTAGAGGAGTCCGAAAAAATCGCTCATTTTTTTATAAGCAATTAACGATGGTAAAAGCTTGCGACGCACAAGGGATATTTAACGGTCACCACTGTTTTATGAAAGATATCACTGAGCGGAAACTAACTGAAACTGCTTTGCTGGAAAGCGAATTCAAGTACAGGCAAATAGTTGAATTAGCCGAAGAAGGTATTTGGGTAATTGACAGAAATGGCCTCACGACTTACGTAAACCACGCAATGGCGCGAATGCTAGGTTATAGTGAATTAGAAATGTTCGGGCGGTCGCTTTTTGATTTTATGGACGAACGGGAAAAACCACAAGCTATTGAAAATGTCGAGCGCCGTAAGCAAGGTATTGGTGAACAACACGAATTTAAATTTAAAAGCAAGGACGGTAAAGATATTTGGACTGATATGTCTACCAGTCCAGTCATGGACTCCGAGGGTAATCTACTCTCTTGTTGCGCCTTGGTTTACAACATTACAAGCCGCAAAGAAGCAGAGCAGCAAATGCTGCAACTGACAGAAGATTTGAAGCGTTCCAACGAGGAATTAGAACAATTTGCTTATGTGGCTTCCCACGATTTGCAAGAACCGCTCCGAGCCGTTACCAGTTACACTCAATTGCTTGCCCAACGCTATCAAGGAAATTTGGACGATCGCGCAGATAAGTATATTAATTATATTGTCGATGGCGCCACCAGAATGCAGCAGTTAATTAACGATTTGTTGGCGTATTCGCGCCTGGGAACGAGGGGTCAGGAGTTTGAGCAGGCGGACTGCAACGCTGTGGTTAAGCAAACTATGTGCAATTTGCAAATTGCGATCGCCGAAACAAAAGCTGTAATCACCTGCGACGCGATGCCAACCGTGATGGCGGATGAATTTCAACTGGTGCAATTATTCCAAAATTTGGTCGCCAACAGCATCAAATTTTGTCGCCAAGATATCCCGTTGATTCATATCGCTGCCCGCAGGCAAGAGAGTGAATGGGTGTTCAGTGTCCGCGATAACGGCATTGGCATTGATCCGCAGTATGCCGATCGCATTTTTATCATTTTTGCGCGCCTGCACGGACGCCGCCAATATTCCGGTACTGGTATAGGTTTGGCGATGTGCAAGCGCATT
This sequence comes from Microcoleus sp. B4-C2, assembly GCF_036705265.1. NCBI lineage: Bacteria > Bacillati > Cyanobacteriota > Cyanophyceae > Oscillatoriales > Microcoleaceae > Microcoleus > Microcoleus sp. B4-C2. The sequence goes on along the minus strand of NZ_JAUBUB010000009.1, from coordinate 87,353 downwards.
GTTGAACGCCACGGCGGTCGCATCTGGGTGGCATCTCAAGAGGGAAAAGGAGCGACTTTTTACTTCACTATTCCTATAATTAGTACCTGAATCCTCAAAATTCAATTTTGTTTTTATACTCAAAAGGATACGCCGGTTATGAGCGATCGAAGCACTGTTAGACCTATAGAGATTCTGCTGATTGAGGATTCTCCCAGCGATGCGGATTTGGCAAGAGAAGTCCTCAGTCAGGGTAAAATATTGAATAACTTGCATTTTGTGGAGGATGGAGTCGAAGCAATCAAGTTTTTGCGCCGAAAAGAACCTTATCTCAGGGTACCTCGTCCTGATTTGATTTTGCTCGATTTGCATCTGCCGAAAAAAAGCGGTATTGAAGTGCTAGAAGAAATTAAAACTGACCCAAACTTAAAATTAATTCCTGTAGTAATTCTCAGCACTTCAGCAGCGCCCGAAGATATTTTTAAGTCATACTCCCTCCACGCCAACTGTTACATAACAAAACCGGTAGACTTCATAGAATTTACTAAAGTAGTCAGGTTAATTGAGGAATTCTGGCTGGCAGTCGTCAAACTTCCTCTAAATTAAACGAACAGATGCTTTGCTTATGAAGGCTCTAAAAATTTTTAACCTATGGAAATTCTGCTGGTGGATGATTTGCTCAGCGAGGCTGAATGGGGTTTATAAAAGCTGGCGTCCAGCCAATTTTTAACAAGTTGCAAATAGTAGAAGATATGGTACAAGCAAGAGTTTATTGAATAAAGCAGGCTTTTCGGTTCGCTTGCTAGGTCTAATTTAATTCTGCTTAACTTGATTTTGCCTAAAAAACAGGTTAAAAATATTGATATAAATCAACTCAACACTCAAGTTAAAAATGATTCCGGTGGTAATTATGACAAGCGAATTTCTTGATGGTACAGGCCCCCAGATTTATCCGTGGAATCAATCCCAAATCTAAAATCTAAAATCCTCAAGCCCCCCAATTTATCTCGCGCAAGTCAATCTAAAATCTAAAATCTAAAATCTAAAATCGAATGACAACCTCAGCAGCCGATGAAGAGATGCTCAAGTCTTATGCCCTGTCAGCCCGGTGCTACATCACTAAGCCTATCGATTTTAGTCAAGTCGCTAAGCTGGTGAGATGGATTGAGGATGGGTGGCTGGTGGTGGTGACAGTTCCCAAATAATAATTTTCAAGTTGAAAATGGTAAGGGAAAGCAAAAAAGTTTAACCTAAGATTAGTAGAGTAAAAATTTTACAGTCAAAAACGTCTAAGCTATGTGGATTAAGATTCTGTTAGTAGAAGACAATCCTGCTGATGCTGATTTACTTGCAGAACTGTTAGAAGTATCTGTGGGCGTCGAGTGGGAACTGGTGTCTGTTGAGTTCCTGCATGAGGCGATCGCACAACTGTGTAAACAACCCTTTGATGTCGTTTTGCTCGACCTTTCTTTGCCCGACAGCCGCGGTTTGGAAACCCTAACTCGCCTGCGAGAAGTTGCTCCTGATGTGCCAATGGTGGTAATGACAGGCTTGGACGATGAGGCGATCGCCCTAGAATCAGTTCGCTTGGGAGCTCAAGACTATATTGTTAAAGGTCAAATTACTACTCAATTATTAGTGCGGACGATCCGCTATGCGATCGAACGATCTCAAACATTTCAAATGCTGCGGGAAAGCGAGCGCCGCTTTCGGGCGATTTTTGACTCGTCGTTTCAGCTAACCAAGCTGCTGACTCCGCAAGGAATTGTGCTGGAAGTCAACGAGACAGCCCTCGATTTTGCCGGATTGCGATCGGAGGGTATTGTGGGCCGCCCCATTTGGGAAATGGCGATTTGGGGCAAGTCGCCACAGGTTTCCGAACAATTGCAATGCGCGATCGGCAAAGCAAGTCGGGGCGAGTTTTTCCGCAGCGAAATCGACTTATTAGGCAAAAGTGGCCAAATTATGACAGTTGATTTCTCACTGAAACCTGTTAAAAATGAAACAGGACAAGTTTTGCTGCTGATTGCGGAAGCCCGTGACATTAGCGATCGTAAACGAGCAGAAGCGGAAATTCTCAAAGCCCTCGCACGAGAAAAGGAGCTTTCAGAATTGCGAGCTAAATTTGTCACAATGGTTTCTCACGAGTTCCGCACACCTTTGACAACCATCCAATTTTCCGCTGGATTGCTGCAAGATTACAGTTCTCAGTGGCCCCAAGATAAAAAATCTACTCATTTTGTGCGGATTCAATTAGCAATTAAACGCATGACAGAGTTATTAGAAGATATCCTCGTAATTGGCAAAATCGAAGCCAATACCTTGCAGTTTCAACCGGTTTCCTTAAACCTTGAAAAATTTTGCCGTCAACTGGTAGAAGAGCAGCAGCTCAACGACAGTAACCAACACCCGATCGCCTTTCAATATGAAGGGGGCAACTGCGAGGCTCAAATGGATGAAAAACTGCTGCAGCAAATCTTGGGAAATGTCCTCTCAAATGCCATCAAATATTCCCCCGTCGGCAGTCCAGTTTCTTTGCATCTCAACTGTGAAAACCAAGAAGCTGTATTCCAAGTTCAAGACCAAGGCATCGGCATTCCCCAAGCCGATCGAGAGCGGATCTTAGAAACTTTTTACCGATCTCCAAATGTCGGCACTATTTCGGGAACAGGTCTCGGTTTAGCAATTGTGAAGAGGGCTGTGGAACTTCACGGTGGCCAACTTGCGCTCGACAGTCAAGAAGGAAAAGGCACAACTTTCACTATTACCTTGCCTTTAATTTGCGCTCCCTGTCCATAACAAGTGAATTATCAACTATACATATCCGCTGCTTAACCCTCACTTAAGCGCATTAAAAAGAAATTTATCAAGTGTATGAACCCAGGATTTTTCCAACAAGCTACTAACTAAAAGGAGGTATCACCGTGGCTAAGATTTTGGTAATAGAAGACGAAGAATCGATTAGAGAAAATATTTTAGAGTTGCTGGAAGCCGAGAATTTTGAAGGAATGGGAGCAATTAACGGCCAAGTCGGCATCAAATTGGCGATCGAACAAATCCCTGATTTAATTTTGTGCGACATGATGATGCCGGAAGTAGACGGTCACGGCGTCCTCAAAGCTTTGCGCTCCGAACCCTTGACTGCCACAATTCCGTTTATTTTCCTCACAGCCAAAGCCGATAAAGTTGACGTTCGCACGGGCATGGAACTGGGAGCTGACGATTACATTACTAAGCCGTGTACGCCGCAAGAACTGCTAAAAGCCATTGCTATTAGACTTGAAAAACAAAAAACAATTAGCCGACAATCTCAAAAGACGCTTGACGAATTACGCACTAATATTAGTATGTCGCTGCCCCACGAATTGCGGACTCCTTTGAATGCAATTCTGGGTTTTTCTGAGCTGATTCTGTCAGAATATCAGGTTTTAGAGGAATCAGATATCTTAGAGATGATCGGTCAAATTCACACTTCCGGTCATCGCTTGTATCGGCTGATTCAAAACTTTTTGCTGTATGCAGAACTGGAGATAGCAGCCACCAATCCCGAACTGCTAAAGGAGATGCGAAACAGCGAATTTAGCTGTGTAAAATCTTTGCTGAGTCAAAAAGCGCGGCAGCAAGCAAAACACGCGAATAGAACAGACGATTTACAATTAAACTTGCAAGATTCGTCGGTAGCTATTGATTCTGTCAGACTCGCAAAAATTGTTGAAGAACTATTGGACAATGCTTTCAAATTTTCTTTAGAAGGAACGCCTGTTTTATTACGCACTTTCGTCGAAAATCAGACTTTTATTCTGTCTGTCAAAGACCAAGGCCGCGGTATGACTAACGATCAGATTGCACAGCTAGAAGCTTACAGGCAGTTCGATCGCAGACTTTACCAACAAGCAGGTTTGGGATTGGGTCTGGCCATCGTTCAACGCCTTGTAGAATTGCACGGAGGAGAATTTAAAATAGAAAGTTTTCCGCAGCAAGAAACCATAGTTTGCGTTTCCCTGCCTGTCTAAACAATGATTAGACCAGTTTCCAAAAAGAATACAACTGTAGGCACACTCCCAACCCTTATGGCATAAGTCATTCCCAATTGTTAAATCTCAACTCTAAAATGGTATTATGCAGGAGCGATCGCGCCTTTCAGACACCGCTGCATATAAATTTGAGCTACCTTATCATTAGGGTTGATTTCTAAGCAGGCCGAAAACAATCTTATAGCTTCGCCACACCTATCACTATTGTAGAGTACCAAAGCTTGCTCAAAGATTGTCTTTGTCTCTAACTTTTTCTGTCGTAACTCTGGCGGATCGGCCGCAAATACTTCATAAAGTGTTACCATTCGGGATTTGCCTTTAACTGTTACGCGATCGATCAACCTCAAATCATAAATATTGTTTAACTGTATAAAAGTATTGTGAGTAATTAACATCGAAACTTCATACTCTTTCGTCAAAGTTTCCACGCGGGAGGCTAAGTTTACCGCATCGCTAATCACCGTGCTGTCCATCCGACTTTGGCCGCCCACCGTGCCTAACATCAAAGAACCTGTATTGATGCCAATGCCAATTTGCAGCGGCGGGCGATCGGGTCGATTGCGACTAATATTATACTCGTTAAGCTCTTCTAGCATTGCAATGCCAGCTTTCACAGCATCGTCCGCACTGCCATCAAACAGCGCCATAATCGCATCGCCAATGTATTTGTCAATAAAACCAAAATTGTCAGTAATTGCCGGTTCCATCCGGGACAAATAACCATTAATAAATTTAAAATTTTCTTCGGGATTCATTTTTTCCGAAAGAGAAGTGAAATCGCGGATATCTGAAAACAGCACCGACATTTCTTTCTGTACCTGATCGCCTAATTTGACTTCCAGAATACTTTCATATCCCAGAAAGTGGAGAAATTGGTGCGGCACAAACCGCCCGTAAGCATCTGTTAATTTTTCTTCTGCTGCTAAAGCTTTTTGCAACTCGTCTGTGAATTGGCGGCGCTCGGTTTCTACCTCTAGACGTTCCGTGATGTCTTGAAAAGCCGCGATGGCGTAAACTATGTTTTTCCGTTCGTCGTAGATTGGAGTCGCCCAAACCTCGATCGGCACAATCCGATCCGATCCATGAACTTCTAGATCGTCCATACGCACAAATTCTCCCCGCAACGCCCGAACAATCGGTTGGCTATCCCTGGGATACAATTGATTAGTTCCAGCGTCGTAAAAATGATAAGCTTCAGGAAATTGCTCAGTACCCCCATCAAAAATTAAACCTTGGGCTAGTATCCTTTCGCCCCAAGAATTCATGTAAAAAGGTTTACCCTTACCATCCACAACAAATATTCCTACTGGCATCGCTTCCAGGAATTGAGTCAATCGGCTTTCGTTTTCTGACAGTGCCTCATTTAACTTTTCTTCGGCTGCCAAAGCTTTTTTTAAATCATTAGTAAACCTAATTCGTTCCACTTCTACCTGTCTTTGCAAACTAATATCCTTAGCAAAACCCTGATAGTAAAGCACTTCACCGTTAGCATCATAAACTGTGCGCGCATACTCAGAAATCCAGATAATGCTGCCATCTCGACAGTAAACCTGAGACTCAAACTCACACAGAGTACCGTGCTGTTTCATCAGCCCCAAAAACTCTTGACGGCGGTTCGGTTCCACGTACAATTGCTGCTGAATATCATTAATACTTTCTATCAATTCTGACGCAGAATCGTAGCCGTAAATTTCCGCCAGAGCAGGATTCGCACTGATAAAATGTCCGTCCGGCGTCGTCTGAAAAATACCTTCTAGAGCATTTTCAAATATCCCGCGATACTTCTCTTCAGCTTGAATTAGCGCCGCTTCAGCTTCCTTGCGTTCACTTATGTCACTAAAAGCAATAATCGCATAGGAAATGTCTCCGGTAGAATCATAAATTGGAGTTGCCCAACTCTCTACAGGAATAATCTTATTAGCTGTACGAATTTCTACACCCTCAGTCCGCACATTTTCGCCCCTAAGCGCCCGCATAATTGGCAATTCTTCCACAGGGCATCTCTGATTAGTCCCGGTTTTATAGAATTGATAAATAGCTGCTTTTTGCTCTGAATTAATATGTGGCACAGTGCCTTTGCCAAATACATCCCGCGCTTTCTGGTTAGCGTAGAAAGATTGCCCGTTTGCATCAAGTACACACACGCCCAATGGCATAGCTTCTAAATATTGCGTCAAGCGACTTTCGTTTTCATGGAGTTTGGCAATCAGCATCGCCTGCTTGCGGTTTAATTTTACCAACTCCTGATTCATTTCCTGCAGTTCTCTTTGTTTTTCCGCTAATTGTTTATCTTGAAAATATCTATATATTGCCTCAGTGACCGTTAATTTTAAGTCATCACATTGCCAAGGTTTAGGTATATATCGGTACAATTTAGCATAGTTAATAGCATTGGCTACCGCATCCAAATCGGCCTGGCCCGTCAGCATGATTTTGAGACAGTTCGGCGAGATAGCATGAACGCTCCTTAATAGTTCGTCTCCTTTCATGCTAGGCATGATATGATCCGAAATAACCAAAGGAACTTCATACTGTTCTGCTAAAAGTTCTGACAGCAACTCTAAAGCTTCTTCGCCACTTTGGGCCGTTTCAATTAAATATTTATCTTCAAAGGCTTTTAGGAGGTCTATTTCCAGACTATCGAGTATAGTCTGCTCATCATCCACACAAATAATGACTGGTTTTTTCATAAATTTGCTAGACCAGACTTAATCGCTTCAATTAATTCTTGATTCTGCCAAGGTTTTTCTATGAAAGCATGAAGATTAGCTTGATTTTTTGTGCGTTCGATTGCTTCTTTGTCGGCTTGTCCTGTCAGCATCACTGTCACAATTTGCGGATATTTTTGGTGGATTTTAATCAGCAACTCATCTCCTTTCATTCCGGGCATCAACCAATCAGAGACAATTACTAAAATATTAACCTCAGCTTCACAGAGCTCTTCAATAATTTCCAGGGCCTCGGCAGCACTTTCAGCAAATTCGCAAAGATATTTACCGTTAAATGCCTGTTGCAGTTCAATTTCCAGACTTTCCAACACTCCTACTTCATCGTCCACACACAAAATTGCTGATTTAGACATCGCTAGTTTCCTTCTTTAGTGGGGTAGGGTGAACCCCCATGGGCAGTACACCGTTTTCCAAATTCTACATTCTGCGCGGCTAGACTGCAAATTTTCGCCCCCGACTTCAGCATCCGGCGCTTTAGCTACTCAGTTAAATTAATCGGCAAACACACGGTAAATACTGTTTTACCGGGCCTCGACTCCACATCAATTTTACCTTGATGTTTTTCAATTATTTTTTTGACAATATCCAGTCCCAATCCGCTGCCTTCTCCCGCAGGTTTGGTGGTAAAAAAAGGCTCAAAAATTTTCGGAATAATCTCTGGTTGAATCCCCTTACCGCTGTCAATAATTTTTACCAAGAGGCTGGTATCTTGTTGTAGCGCGTCAATTGTTAAAGTCCCTTGATTGTCCATCGCTTGTAAGGAATTGTGAATTAAATTTGTCCAAACTTGATTGAGTTCATCAGGATAACATAGTACCACAGGCAATTTATCTTGATAGTTTCTGAACACTTCCACACCCTGCTTGATTTGGTTTTGGTAAAGAGTTAATACAGTTTCAATTCCATCCGTAATATTCACTTGTATTTTTTCCCCATTTACATCGTAACGCGCATAATTTTTCAGGGCAAAGACAACTTTTGCAGCGCGTTCAGTAGCGGTAGCGATGGTTCGGGCGCTTCTGTGAATGCTAGCAAAGTCGTAGGCTGTTTTTATAATATTTTCGCTGTCAGGATCTTTGAGCAACGACAAGAATTCTTGCAAATTTCCTTGCAATCCGATATTGACTAAAATGCTAGCAAGGCTGTCAGCATTGTCAAGACCTTCCGACTCTAGTTGCTGCTTCACTCCTTTTTTCAATACCCGTTTTTCTCGAGTAGATAAAGAGTAATTTTGTTGACTAGAACTGTACATCAAACGCAAGAAATCTTGCTGGCGTTCAGCAGACAGTTCTTTAAAAAAAACTGGCAAGCTTTCGAGATTGTTATCCAAAAAGCTGGTAATATTTCCAATAGACGACCGAATCGCTCCCAACGGCGTATTGATTTCGTGAGCAATGCCCGCAATCAGTTGCCCTAATGCCGCCATTTTTTCCGATTGCACTAATTGATTCTGAGTAGCTTGCAGTTGGTCTAAAGTAACTGTAAGTTCATTGTTTTTCTGTTGGAGTTTTTTTCGCAACTGGCACATTGCTAAATGGGTTTCTACCCTCACTAGAACCTCTTCCACCTGAAAGGGCTTAGTAATATAATCTACCCCGCCCACAGCAAAGGCTTTGACCTTGTCAAGTACGTCATTAATCGCGCTAATAAAAATTACCGGGATTTCGCAAGTTCGTTCATCAGCTTTGATCTTTTCGCAAACTTCATACCCATTCATTTCGGGCATCATAATATCCAGCAAAATCAAATCTGGAGGCATACCTTTGGCTGCCGAAAGCGCTAACTCACCGCTAGGTACCGGGCGAACTTTATAGCCCTTGCTGTTCAAAATTCCGGCTAGCAGCCGCAAATTAGCTGGGGTATCGTCAACTACTAAAATATTACCGCGATCGGTGCTAGGAATGTCGTTATTCATGTGATCTTGCTTGAGATATTAATTTTAAAAGTTTGTCGTACTCAAAATTTTCTATACAATTTGCGATTGCACCTGCCGTTACTGCATCCTTTAAGCGAATTTGCTCTATCAAAGTATCAATTAAATCCATATCTGCATTCTGTATTGCTAGCTTTAAATCAGCTACCAGTGAATCAGGCAATTTTACGAAATCAGTCGCACTCATAGCGCGATCGCCCTCTTTGATTGCCGATAAATCACTTTGAGCCGGATCTTCATAAATATAGCGCACTCCGATATGTTTGTGCATAGCATCAAAAATATCGGGTTCCCGGAAAGGCTTCCTCATAAAAGCATCGCAACCCGCCGATAAAATAACTGCCCGTTCTTCCTCCAAAACGCTGGCTGTCAGCGCAATAATCGCAGTAGCTTGACCTTTAATAGTACCTTTAATGTATTGCGTAGCTTCGTAGCCGTCCATCACAGGCATTCTCATGTCCATCCAAATGAGATGCGGTTCCCAACTATCCCAAATCTCAATAGCTTCTTGACCGTTATTCGCTTCTTTTAGTTCAAAACCCAGAGGAGAGAGGATTTTAATTAACAATTGGCGATTGAGCGGTTTATCGTCTACTATCAAAATTCGATAGGTGTGTTGGTTGGGAACCAGGCCTATAACATTCCTGATCGGCTTTGGGCGTTCAATATCAGCCGCATCGACAGCAATAACTTGAATATCGAACTGAAAATTCGTTCCCTTACCAACAGCAGAACTGACGCTCATTTCACCGCCCATTAATTCCACAAATTTGCGACTGATGGGCAATCCCAAGCCAGTACCTTCTTGCGAATCTTTGCCTGTCTTGGTTTGCACGAAAGGTTCAAAAATATCGTCTAATTCATTGGTAGCAATACCGGGACCAGTATCCTCGACTTCAAAATGAAGGAAGAAGGAAGAGGTAGAAGCTGCATCGTCATTTGGGGTTGCAATGATTTGGTTGTTCGACTGACTGATTTGAGATATTTTAAGACCATTTATGGCGAAAAAATCTGTAGGTTTTGATACTGCAAAATCAGAAAAAATTCCCCCTTGTGCCTGCTGATTTCGGCCTAATGACTGCTTGCCAACTCTTACCGCTACACAGCCTGCCTCGGTAAACTTAAGAGAATTATTGAGCAGATTAATTAAGATTTGCCGCAACTTTAACTCGTCAGTTTTTATATATTGTGGCACATCGGGACTGCAGTCAAAAATCAACTGCAAGTGCTTGTCATCTGCTTTGAGTTGAAACATATCTTCCACGTCGTTTAGCAGGCGATAGAGGTCGAATTTTTGGGGATTGAGGGTGGTGCGCCCCGATTCAATTTTAGATAAATCCAGCACGTTATTAATCAGGGTAAGGAGGTGTTCTCCGCTGCTGCTAATTATGCTAATATTTTCTTGATGCTCTGGGGATAGAGTTTGGCTGCGAGTCATCAGTTGGGAAAAACCGAGAATTGCATTGAGAGGCGATCGCAATTCGTGACTCATATTAGCAAGAAAGGTACTTTTAGCTTGATTCGCTACTTCCGCTTTGTCTTTAGCTATAGCCAATTCTGCCGTCCGCTCTTGCACTCGCTGTTCTAAAGTTTCAAAAGATTGTTGCAATTGTTGAGCCATGCTGTTAAATGACTTAGCTAATTCCCCCAATTCGTCGGAGCGTTCGCTTTCTACTGTTTTATCCCATTCACCTTTAGCAATATTTTGGGCTGCTGTATTTAAGCGCCAAATAGGATTTGTCACCCAGCGAGAAGTCAGAATGCCGATAACTAAAGCTACTCCTAAAGCTGCTAAACATAGCCAAATAGTAGTCTGGGTATTAGCATCTATTTCTTTGGTAAAATCTGATTCGGGAACAACTACCACAATCAGCCAGTCTAAACCTTTGCCATCTTGGAACGGTAGAACTTTTACAAATTGTCGCTTGTTGTCTATTTCAAAATTAAAGAGATAGGAAGTTTTTATTTGCTTTAATCCCTGAAAACGAACTGCTACATATTTAGCTGTAGCTTGAGTCGAGTGGTCAACACTCTCTTCTGCTTTGAACAGTTCTTTCTTATTATTATTTTTGATGCGAAATGGTTGTTCGGCAGTTGAAGTTGCCAGTAAAGTACCATTCTTTTCCATAATAAATGCTTGCCCGGATTTGCCAATTTTGAGACTGTTTAAAAAACTCCCAATATGGTCTAGACGCAAGGCGCTAATTAATACTCCTTGTAGCTGATTGTTCTCGTATACAGGTTGGAGCGCACTGAGTATTAAGGTTGGTTCTAGAAACGAAATATAAACGGAACTCCAAGTTGGTTGTTCGAGATGAGCCGCATTTTTGTACGAAGGATGTTCGCGGATGTCAAAGTTTTTGACAACTGTTGCTAGGGTAGTGCGATCGCCTGTATCATTAGTATGGTAAGAATAAAAATCAAAACCAGTAGATTTGCCTGATAAATTAATCATTAGAGAGCCATTTGACAGTTTCTCTCCGGTTCGATAGTCTCCATTCTTGTTGCCAATGGAGGTAAAATTGATATATGGATATAATTGTACTTGGCGCCAAAGATATTTCTCCCAAGCGGATAAGTTGTCCATATTTAACAACCCGAGTTTGACAGCATCCAGCTTGGTTTGATTGATTTGATGGGGAGTTGTTAGGTAAACTTGCAGGTTTTGCTCGACCCGCAAACTCACCTCGCTCATTAACTGACTGGCTAGGTTATTAACTGCTTTTTGTCCGTTTCTAAAAGACAGATATCCTACGAGTCCCACGGCTCCCACGATTTGCAATACAAATGGAACTATGAGAACAGTTCGCAGCGGTAATTTGTCTAAAATTTTAGAAACCATAAGATTGAGGGGTTTGGTGAACTTAGTCTAGAACCGTATTTGCACAACCTGTCTTAACTGCAGCACCATTTATTTACTGCCGATTAGCTAGGGGAATTGATGCGGGCTATTTTAGCTGTGGTAGATGCTCGACCCCGATCGCTTGTGAACCTAATGTTTGGTCGATTAAAGTCTATTATTTTACCCATTGTCGTATTATTGTTACCATTTAGGTAAAAGTTGCCGTCTCTGGCTGCGAGAATGGCCTGATACCCGATCGCGCGGGCGAGTTTAACCCGCATGGCTCAAGCAGTTTGGAGGCAGGCTAGGAAATTTGCGATCGGCACTCGTCATTTTCCGCAAGACGTGTTATACTCTAAATAGTTGAGGGCACGTAGCTCAGTGGATAGAGCATCAGGTTCCGGTCCTGAGGGTCGGGGGTTCAAATCCCTCCGTGCTCACTTTCTATGTCGTTTGCGGAGTAAGGGTTTCAGGTTAATTGTATTACCGATAGTCCTATTTTCCGCTCAAATTTCGCTCCCATCTGTTCCAAGTATCTCCAAAACCACCTCCATATCTGCCAAGTTTGGGCCGGAATTTTTGCGCCGCGCTTTCAACTGGTTGAGAAGGTCTGCCGGCTCTGGAAATTCTGCGACGGTCGGAGCGGAGTTTTCCAATAGCTCCGTACTCATTTAAATTTATAAAATGACTGATTTTGAGAGACCGGGGACAAATTTTTATCCTCGGTCTCAATTATTGTGATTTAAGCGTCAGTGTCAAAAATCGAATCACCGCTGTAGTCGCAGATCCGGGACTGATTGCGCCCCTGTTGCTTGGCACGGTAGAGTCCACGATCGGCAAGCGCAATCAAGTCAGCCGATGATAGTTCCGAAATCGGAATTAAGTTGGCGATACCCATACTAATAGTAACTACATCGCTCACATCAGAGGTTTTGTGAGGAATATGTAAAGCTTGAATAGCAGCGTGAATCCGTTGGGCTACCGAACTCGCTCCTTCAATATCTGTATTAGGCAAAATGATGGCAAATTCTTCTCCGCCGTAACGCGCCACTAAATCCGCCGGACGGTACACCACCTCTTGCACCGTCTGAGCAAGTTTGAACAGACAACTATCCCCCATTTGATGACCGTAGGAATCATTATAACGTTTGAAATAATCCACATCAAATAACAAAAGAGAAATAGGTTTTTTTTCCCGGTATAGCCGCTGCCATTCATGCTCTAAGCGGTCATTAAAACAGCGACGATTAGCAATTTGAGTCAACCCATCAATATTTACCACTTGTTCTAAGAGATGAGTAGCGCGGGCTAGTTCTTCGTTAGAGAGTGCCAGTTGTTGATTAATTTCTCTCATCCGCGCTTGAGCCTGCTGCCTTTCTGCCAATTCCTTCTGCAACTTCTGAAAAATATCCGCTTGTTTAATGGCGATCGCTAACTGATTAGCAATCTGTTTAACAAGGTCAACTTCAAATTCTTCCCATTGCCGAGGCGCAGAACATTGATGAATACATAACAACCCCCACAAATCTTGTCCATTGAGCAACGGCGCAACTAAATTAGCCCGAACCGGAAATTGTTTCCAAAGAGCGCGGTAACAGTGTTGAAGGTCAATATTATTGATATTTTCTACTATCTGCGTTCTCCATTCTTGATATGACTCAGGATATTGTTCACCACAACAATGGTCGTTAAATTGATTTTTGCTTACCAATTTACATCCTTCGCCTACGGATTCTGAAACAAACTCACCATATCCAAATTTACTATCAGGATCGAACTTAAATATGCCGACGCGCTCGGCATCAAGAAACAAGCGAATATCCTGCGAAGCAATCTCAAAAATTGTAGACAAATCAAGAGATTGACGGATGTGTTGAGTAATTTCTTGAAGTAATATCGCCTTGTCGTACTGTTTCCGCAGAGCGATTTCTGCTTGCTTTTGGGCGAGAATAGCTGCCTCTGCTGCTTTTTTTGCTTTAATAATTTCACCTTCGTATAGGATACGCTGGCGGATACAGATCAAGATGCAATTGTTGACGAAGCTTCCTCCTTTCTCCCGACGCACAGCGTTGATCAGCATCGGTATATCACTACCCTCCTTTGACCTTAATGAGAAGTAAATTTCCTCTACTTTACCATGGAGCTTCAACAGGGGGAAGAAATGGGTTTGATAGAAAATCCGGCTGGCCATTGGCAGAATGAATTCCATCTTCTGTCCCCGCAGTTCATCGGTTTCGTATCCGAGTAATTGCAGTAATGTGGCGTTGACCATTACGATCGTACCATCGTCAGCAAACGAGAGGAATCCACAGGGTGACGTGTTGAGTAGCTCGTCTATCTGGTAGGTCATGTTTGCCATACAAATCAGGTAGTATGAGGTACACTCAAATACTCCTTAATCATCTCGATCGTCTCTTGTGGATGACTCAGGTGCGGGCAATGTCCCGTAGCTTTCATCACCCGTAGCGTACTTTTAGGTAGGTGGCGGTGGAGGTAATCCCCTACCTGGGTGGGAGCAATCACGTCATCAGCGCATTGCAATATCAGTGTAGGTACTGATGCCTTGGGTAAATCACTGCGATTGTCAGAGTAAAAAGTTACCTCGGCAAAGCGACTTGCAATCACCGGATCCGTAGAGCAAAAACTTGTCTCAAGTTCCTCAGTTAACTCAGGACGATCCTCATTCTGCATCACCATTGGCGCCAGAAAGCTTGCCCAACCAATGTAATTTTTCTCCATGATATCGAGGAGATCCTCAATATCTTTGCGCTCAAACCCTCCGTAATAATTTGGTAAATCATTGATGTAGCAAGGTGAAGGCGCTACGAAAATCAGGCGATTAAAGTAATTAGGAGCTTGAATTGAGGACAGAAGGCCGATCATACTGCTGACAGAATGACCGACAAAAATTACATCCCTCAAGGCTAATTGTTCACAGATATCGAGGACATCCTGAACATAGCCATTGAGGTCGCTGTACCGTTCATAACTGTAGGCACTAATATCAGACTGTCCCGAACCTACATAATCAAATAGGATAATTTTGTAATCCTTCTCGAAGGCCTGTGTTACGAAACGCCACATATTTTGATCGCACCCAAATCCATGAGCAAACATCATCGTCTGGGTGCCTTGTCCTAAGACTTTTATATTATTCCGTAAGAAAATTTTTTTAGTCATTTGAGCGAGACGAGCATTAAATTAATTATAAGACTTTTGCGCGCTTTCATGAGGGACGATTGCTGATCCCACATAGCGGTAGGCAACAATTCAGGATGTCGGATTAATTGAATGGCAACCTCAGCAATGGCAGGCTTCCTCAACATATAACGCTGCCCGATTTCCTAGGCGATCGCTTGTAACGATTCCCATTTCGCTGGGGCTTCCATTCCTTCAGCAATTATGCTGAGATTTAACCCCTCTGGGATTACAACTATGGGTTTTTGAATTCCGCGATCGCTCGGATCGCTGGCTAAATCGCGGACAAATGAGCGAGCAATTTTGAGCGACTTCACCGGAAAATTTTTCAGGTTGTTAAAAGCAGAATAGCCCGTCCCCAAATCATCGACATAAATCCCCATACCATGCTTTGATAATTTGCTCAAAACATGGTATGTAATGTCAACATTAAGCATCATTACAGTTTCCGTAATCTGTAGCTATAGATATTTCGGCTTCATCTCGGTGCGCTCAAGGATGCGATCGCTCTTAGCGATTAAAGTCGGTTGGGTGAGTTGACGTGGCGACAGATTCACCGCGATATTAGGAAGAATTAGTCCTGTTGCTAGCCACTGCTGATATTGCCCACAAGCTTGCTCTAAAACCCATTTGCTCTTCGGGCAAAATCAATCCAGTTTTTTCGGCGATGGGAATAAATCGATAGCCATGAACCCAAGCTAGTTCAGGAGAATGCCCTCCTATAGCAATCCTAAATGATTATACTCGTTACCAGGCAGAGCCTGGTAACGCATATCCGGAGGCTCTGCCTCCATAGTCTCCGCCGAGGCAGAGCCTCTGGACATCGGTTCCCAGGCAGAGCTTGGGAACCAGTTAACCAGTTATTGAAACTGATTTAGGATTGCTATACTATAACTTTAACACCCGCAAGGCTACCTGTTTGCCAATCGAGCTGAGGTTTATCATACAGCAAATATTGGCTTTCCAAGCACAATTCAAGAGATTTGCGATCGCCAAGGTATTGGATTTGACCCAAGGTATTGTTGCTGTGTAAAAACTATAGGTATTGGGTTCGATAGGCAATAAAAGCTCCTATTTTCGCAATTAATAACCTGCCAAACATTGTCGCGGTTGCTATAAATGTTCACAAACTCCTCACATTAAAAAAGTTGGGTTTCCTAGCTCAACCCAACCTACTTTTAACAACGAATTACTGCTAACTCTCAAATATCCTCATCGTCTTGACCTTGCACACCCTGGAGAATCCGCGATAGCTCACTCTTCTCATTAATCGTAATCCGAGTCGGAGAACCGCTGATAATCCGTTCGTAACCACGGAACGAATCTTTAATTTGTGGGCCTCTTTCAGTAATTGTGTATTCCCGAATTCCTTTATCGTGCCAGGAACCGCGCATCTTAAACACATTAATTGCCCGCGACATTTCTCCTCGAATCTCTACATACTGCAGCATAATAATCGTGTCAGTAATCGTAGAAATATGGGAGTCCGTAATCGAATTAGAACCCATAAACTGGTCGCTTGTATTCGTAAAAAAGCCTGTTATTTCTTCCTGCTTCGCAAAACCTGTCACTCCGATCACAAATTGCCTGAAAGCATTATTGCTGACACCCCTAGCTAAGGCCGACAGCGAGTCTATAGCAATTCGAGAAGGTTTGAACTCCGCAATTTCTGATTTAATAGTCTGCAAGTGGTCTTCCAAACCGGCAGATTCCGGGTAAGTACATAGCAGCTTCAGCAGCCCTTTCTGTTCCATTTCCTCAAAATCAATGCCCCAAGAATAAGCATTGCGGAACAACTGAGCCCGCGACTCTTCATAGGCAAAAAGCAGCGCCCGATTGCCGTTCATACAAGCATTCTGCAAGAACTTGCTCACCAAGAGTGTTTTGCCGGTGCCCGTTGCACCCGTAGCCAAAATAATCGAGTCTTTGAAAAAGCCGCCGCCGCACATCTCGTCGAGAGTTTTATCGCCCGAAGAAACCCGCACGTTGGAAGACTTTTGAGTTAATCGCATCGCCCCTAATGGGAAAATATTAATTCCGTCATTAGTCATAGTAAAAGGATATTCGCCCTTCATATGAGTTGTACCCCGCAACTTCAAAATTTCGATGGTGCGGCGGCGGCGTTCTCCTTCCAATACGTTGCGAACAATCACCACATTATCCGACACAAACTCTTCCACTCCAAACCGAGCCACCGGGCCGTATTCTTCCACCCGTTCCGTCGTCATAACTGTAGTTGCTCCGACTTGTTTGAGGCGCGCAACTAAGCGAAAAATTTCTCGGCGCACCACCGATGCAGCATCGTACTGCTGAAATACGGCGGTAACAGAATCTATTGAAACCCGCTTGGCTTTGTACTTGCGAATGGCGTACTGAATTCGCTCGATTAAGGCTGATAAATCAAAATTTCCTACGATATCTTGACCTTCTGGATCGGGGGAAGCGTCCAAAATAAATAGCTTGCCTTCCTCGATTAACTGTGCTAGATCCCAACCGAAACTGCAAGCATTTTTAATAATATCTGTCGGAGATTCTTCAAAAGTTACGAACACTCCAGCTTCGTCAAAATGGGTAATTCCATTATAGAGAAATTGTACGGCAAATAAAGTTTTTCCCGTTCCTGATGTGCCACTGACTAGGGTGGTTCGGCCGATGGGCATTCCGCCGTGACTGATGTCATCGAAACCCTCAATCATCGTGCGAATTTTTTCAACTCCTGCCGTTACCAATCCTTCTCGTTTAACCGTTTGACTAATTTCATTCATGTCGATTTTTGTCAACTCTCAGTATTCTTTAGTTGTCACTCATTAACCGCGGATCATGAGTCTTTGTACCCAGCTTTTAGTTTTGGCTCTTGCTCAATAACTAATGACTGCTGAATGCTGACTAATGACCCCGCCCAAAAACCGATACCGTGCCACGTACTCCTGTCGTGGAAAGATAGAAATTTTAGACTTTTGTTCAACCTCCCAGATTCATCTGTGGAGTAAATCTAAAATCTAAAATCGTTCGACGATCGCGCGACTCGACGCTTCGACGCTCGCGCTCGCCGAACGTTTGACGCCAAACCGAAGTCTCAAATCTAAAATCGACTGACTCTTACCTGATTATCTTATGAATTCAGGTCTTCTTCGCGAAGTTCTTCATAGAGCAAATCTAATCCTATCAGAACTTTCTCACGATCGGACAAATCGCCAATAATTTTCCGCACCGGCGGCGGCAGGATTTTGGCCAGCGTCGGGGTTGCCAATATTTTGTCCTCTTCTGCTAGCTGAGGGTTTTTGAGAACATCTATGACTTTCAGCGCATAGACACCTTGAAATTCTTGTTCTAGGATGTCCTTTAGGGTTTTCAAAGCTCGGACTGAGTTGGGAGTATTCCCCGCAACGTATAGCTTCAGAACGTAGGTTTTCTTCAGAGGACTCATGAACTTTTTTAAATGTTGAGTATTAGTTGTCAGATGTTAGTTGTAGTTGTTATTTGTCTTAAATCCGCTGTTCTTTGTTATTTTATAATAATTTCAGCCTCGCGCTCGCTCGGCAGTTGGTCTGCTCCTTTCTTTTTTGTTAGATTCTACCTTCTACCTTTTCTTTCTTAAATTATGCCGAATCCCTTCTAGATTCTACCTTGAGATGTTTCTTTCGGAATCGATCGCCGATACATCTCGCACATATGAGCGATCGCGTCAATCAGGGTCAAACGGTAATCTAGCAATATTTCCTCGCTGCGCCCTTCTAATTTTAGCTGTTTAGCAAACTCGTCCATCAATTCCATGTGAATTTCTACAATTTGAGTCACGGGAACGTCAGCAAAAAAAGCCAAATTCACAAATTCATCTATTTGATTGTTGACGGCAGCATCTTGAGAAAAGTAATTCAAAACGATGTCGCGATAACTTGACTTGAGTTGCTCCAAAAACTTTTGCTTTTCGGGGGCCGACAGATTTTTCAAAAAAATCTGAGAATTTCTTTTATAATACACACCTAAGTATCCTAATCGCTCCCGTAATTTTTCCGCCAGTCGCCGCTGCTGTCGGCTGAGCAAACTTTGAGCAGTCAATTGGGCTGTCGCATCGACGGTTACGGATTGGTAATTGACAGGAACCGGAGTTGAAAGTTTCAGAAATTGTGCGATCGCCCGATCGATACCAGCAGCTATTTCGCTCGATCGAGCGATTGCCAGTTGCACCTCAGCAGGGTGATAAAAAAAAGCACAGCTTTCGTCTTGACTCTGGTTGGCGGTACTGGCTGCGGCCTCAAAACCATCTGAATATGGTGCTTCGGGCCTGCCATCTACCGGCGCGTGAGGCGAAAAAATCACAGCAGGCAAAAAGAGCAATCGTTCTTGCAGCTTCCCCACAAGCGATCGCAGATCCCCATCCACCTCCAAAACCAAACAATCAAGGTGATAATTGTGCTTAAGGAACCCCAAAAGCTCCACTGCCGACTTAATGTGCGTTAAAGCATAGCGTTCGCCTCTCAAAAGCTCGATCGCAGAGGCTGCAATTTCCTCAGAGCGGACAAAAATACCGATAGAAAGTTGAGGAAGCAAAGCTGTAGGTGCACCACCTAAGTTGCCTGAAAGTGCTGGATCGCTCAGAGTTGATATCTCCTTTACAAAAAACTTAACATTTTAACAATCATCTCAATATTTATTTTAACCAATCTTAACCGCAAAATAAGTGATGCGCTTCTACCAGAGGAAGAATCAAAGTGTACTCCGTGGTTTTTGTGTCAAGCACCCTGAGCGTGATTTCTGCAATTAAGCTTAAGCCTTAAAATAATTGCTAGTCGCCTCAAATCAGGCGTAGGCATCGAACTCCCCCGTCTCGGTGCGGATACCGAGCCTGATAGGGAACTGATATAAAACAAATAAGATACAGAAATTCGCAGCTACATTGAGCATCAAAAATATTACTGCTCTCGCGAGCAGACTCTCAGGTTTGTTATGCCACTCACCACCCCCAGTCTCAAAAATTTTATCGAGCCAGTGCCGCTGTGCCTCCAAACGGGTGCGCTAGAATCGCTGCAGTCAATTTTCAGATCCTGCAACTGCGATCGAGTCGCAGTAGTCAACGAACAGTTACAGCCGCTGGGATTAGTGTACCTCCGCAGCCTTTGGGCCCGCGCGGCCGATCGCACAAACGACGGGCAGCAACCTTTGTCAGAAAGCTCGATCGCGATCGAGCCAGTCAGAGCATTACCCGCCACTATGAGCGTCAGGGAATTCTGGGAGTACCTGCAAACAGAAGAACAAAACACCCCAGCCCGGTCAAACCGCCAAACCGCCGGCATTTCCTCAAACAGCCCGATCGCCGTCACAGATGCCAGTGGTCAATTTTTAGGAATGCTAGACAGCCTGAGCCTGCTGCAATTCGCCGCACTCAACAGCAGCTCGCTCTGCAGCCTCACAGAGCAGGAAACAGCCGTCAAAGAAATCGAATTAAGGCCGGTTTCCGAAGCCATCGCCACGGCCCTAGGCGCTCAAGTGCGCTTTCTAGAAGCAGGATTGAAACCTTCGGAAAACCTGAACTCCCTAGTTGAACTATTGGAAAAACTGCCCCTGCCCCTGAGATTGCAAACCCCTACCGCACAAATAGTCAGTCAAAACGCAGCGTGGCGGATTTTGCTGGGAGCAGGCCCAGAACCAGTTCCCGAACCAGCAGCAAATTTGGGTAAACACTCGCCCCGCAAACCAAGCAATTTAACAAGCGAATACAAGAGCGTGCAGTTTGAGGCCATCACCAAAGACTGCAGGAGCCTAGTAGGAGCAAGTAGATCGGGCGATTCCCTGCGGGATAGCTTCGCCGCGCGTGATTCAACAGCAGCCACCAGTTGCCCACTACCCTTGTACGCCGCCGCCTCCCCCTCAACCTTAACCGCTCCAGCTTGGTGTCCCATGGCCGGCAAACCAGACACCTACATTTGCGAGTGCCCCGTACAAAAAGGTCAAGAACGGATCTGGCAATTTGTCAAACAGCCGCTCTCAGACAAGCTAATTTTAGTAATGGGACAAGATGTCACCGAAGAACATTTAGTCGCCAAAGAACTAGCAGCGAAAAACGCAGATTTAATCCACCTCAACCGACTAAAAGACGAATTTTTATCCTGCATCAGCCACGAATTAAAAACCCCGCTCACCGCCGTCCTCGGTTTGTCCAGCCTCCTCAAAGATAAATTGATCGGAGAACTCAACGATCGCCAAACACGCTACGCCAAACTAATCCATAAAAGCGGGCGGCACTTGATGACAATAGTTAACGATATATTAGACTTGACCCGGATGGAAACCGGGCAGCTAGAACTAATTCCCGAAGCAGTCGAAATAGAATCAACCTGCCAAAGAGCCTTTGAACAAGCAAAACAACTGCAACAGCAAGAAGAAAAAAAACCACCCGAACCAAGCAAAACTGACGGCACAGCAAACGCAGAACCTTCCGCCCAAATAGAATTTACACTCGAAATAGAACCAGGATTGAGCCAATTAATTGCGGATGAACTGCGACTGCGGCAAATGCTGGTTAACCTCCTTTCCAACGCCCTAAAATTCACCGAACTCGGCGGCAAAATCGGATTGAAAGTAAATGTTTGGGAAGGCTGGATCGCATTCAAAGTTTGGGACACTGGCATCGGCATCCCCGCCGACAAACAGCATCTGATCTTTCAGAAATTCCAACAGCTAGAAAGCCCCCTCACCAGGCGCTTTCAAGGAACCGGACTAGGACTGGTACTGACTCAACGCCTAGCTCGGCTCCACGGTGGGGACGTTTCGTTTATTTCCTCAGAAAATCAAGGCTCTCAATTTACCCTGTTGCTGCCGCCAAATCCTCCGGCAAACTGCAGAGAAGAATCCCCAGTACCTGGAACCGCCGAGGAAGAATTATTAAAACCCCAATATCCGACTCCGATCGCCAATTCTCGCTCTCGTTTAGTATTAATAGTCGAAGCAGTTCCTAAATATATCGAAGATTTAACCAACGTCCTTTCGGGTTTGGGCTACCAAGTAATAGTCGCCCGTTCCGGTACCGAAGCACTGGAAAAAGCTCGCAGGTTCTGTCCCGAAGCGATTTTCCTCAACCCGCTGCTGCCACTGCTGTCGGGTTGGGACGTGCTGACGCTGCTCAAGAGTGACCCGGATACCCGATCGATTCCGGCGATCGTCACGGCCACCAGAGGCGAAAAAGAACGGGCCAGTGTCAACAGGGCCGAAGGCTTTTTGAGCTTGCCGATCGAAGAATCCGCTTTGCGGCGACTGCTGGCGGACTCGATTGGCGACACTAATGGCAGTACCGCCAAGGTGAGGAGTTCTTTAACTGTATTGTGGCTCAGCCCGCAAAACAGTTCCTCTCAAGGTTCCGCTTTACTGCTCAACCCCAACTACTGCCGGGTTTTAGAAGCAGACGACCTCGGCCAAGCAGAACTCGTGGCCAGAATTTGGCGCCCCGACGCGATCGTCTTGGATAGTACAAGTCAACTGCAAAACCCCTTAGCTTTTATCGAACAGTTAAGTCGGTCTCGAAATTTGGGTTCTCTCCCGTTGGTGACTTTAGACCCTCCAACGACGCAACTGGCAAATCAAGTCAAAGGATTGTCGGTATTTCCCTGTTTAGCCACTACCAGTCCCGACGACAGTGAAACTTCACCAACCGGGTTGGTGCCAAGTGCTTTGTGGCAAGTGATTCAAGTTGCTGCGGGCATGAGTTGGAAGCCCAGCATTTTATTTGCTGACATTTCGACTTTACCGGATTTGCACTCCTCTTCTGGGGGGAACCCGACGGAAGAATTGGAACATGGCGATCGATCGACCGCGGCCGAGATTCCCCTCCCCAATTCCCAGTTTTCTAGTCCCAACCTTCAAGCTTTGATTCAATACATCCACACCGCAGGATTTCGAGGGTCGATCGCTCCCTGCTGGACAGAAGTTTTGCAGCAGTTGCAATATCAAAGCGTTGACTTAGTTTTGCTGTGCTTGCGAGATGCCCCCTCAGAATCAACCGCTATGCTGCAGGCGCTGTCGAACCTGCGCCAAATGGCAGTAAAACTGCCAATTTTAGTCTGGGATTATCGGTCGGCTGTAAATTCGGAATCAGAGGCGATCGACTTTCTACTGCAAGAAGTATCTGCCAAAATTTTGCCTTCTTCCTTATCGGCAGCACAATTGTTAGATAAAATTCAACAGACTTTATTAACTCACTCAAGTTCCTGAGAAGGAAGAATTTACGAGGTTGGTAGTGAGGAATTTACTCCTCTCTAACCAGTAAAAATAAACTATTATTTATGAGGAAAAACAGAATGATGTAACTATTTAACTGACAACTGTGAAGCATTATTTATTAACTCATTCAACTTTCTGATAATTCATAATTTTGCCTATTTGTAATGAGGTGATAAGTCGTATCTAAAAGAGTGAAGAAAAACGGTTATCCTGAATGTAAACATAATTTTAGAAGTATTTAAATGAAAACCCCGAAGTGTGCCGAGTCAAGAAGCAATATCAAAACTCAAAAATATGAGTTATTATAGGCGATCGAGAAACCCTTATATTTTTTTCTGGGGCTGTACAGTGCCTAATCGCATTCCTTTAATATCTCTGCTACTCGCACTCGGTTTGGGGGCAATGCCCCAGCCTGCTGTGGCACAGGCACTCCTGCCTTACACCCTGCAAATCGACTCGGCCCAACTCGAACAAACGGCCTTGAGCCTTGCAGAAGAAGCCGTCCAGCTAGCCAGACTCCAGCAGTACCAACTAGCGGTACCTAGAGCCGAACTCGCCACACAGTTAGCCCCCAAAAATGCTCAAACTTGGACTTTGTTAGGTAGCTTGTACCTTCAAGTCGAGCAGTTTGACAAAGGCATTGAAGCTTTGGGGCAAGCTCAATCTCTCTCACCAGAAAATCCATCAATTAAATTTGTCTTGGGAGAAGCTTACTTTCGGAAAGCGAACTACGAGAAAGCAGTTGAATATTTGCAAGCAGGATTAAAACTCAAACCAGACACTCCAGGTGCATTATTTGATTTAGGCAATGCTTTTTATAAGCTAAAGCGGTTTGATCAGGCGATCGCCCAATACGAAAAAGCCTTTGCTTTAGAAAAAAACCTGTGGCCTGCTGTCAACAATATCGGATTAGTCAAATACGAAATGGGAGATGTTGATAGCGCCATCAAACGCTGGGAACAGGCGATCGTGATTGACGACAAAGCAGCCGAAGCAATGCTAGCTCTAGCAGTAGCATTCTACACCAAAGGTGACAAAGAAAAAGGCTTAGCGATGGGAGAAGCAGCTCTGAAACTCGACAAACGGTATGCTACCGTAGAATATCTCAAAGAAAACCTCTGGGGCGATCGTTTAATCGCAGATACGCAAAAGTTGCTAGCCACTCCTGAAATGAAAGCAGCACTGGCTAAAATTCAAGACGCCCCACCCCCTCCCCAACTGTCGCCTTAATTGTAGTTAAGTTTGTAGTGAGGACTTGAGTCCTCAAAGCCTTTTTTAACTGATAACCAACTATCTTATTCAGCACTAAGACCAAAAAATAGTTGAATGCGCTATCGGTAGGGGTAAGGTGCGCGCACAGCGCACCCTACAGATAGAGTTGGTGCGTAAGTTCTATTATTGCCACGAAGCAATTGCTGTCTCCAATCTAAAATCTAAAATCTAAAATCTAAAATCTAAAATCCCATGACCCCCCTAAGCTGGACAGAATTAGAAGCCCTCACAGACTTTGAAGTCGATCGCACAAACGGCCCCACCAACGCTCAATCCCGCTTGCGCCTCTTCGGTAAAACCGAATCCGATGTGCGAGTCACTCTGTACCGCGATAACCATGCTTGGTGTCCCTACTGCCAAAAAATCTGGCTGTGGCTGGAAGAAAAACAAATCCCCTACCGTATTGACAAAGTTACCATGTTCTGCTATGGGGAAAAGGAAAGTTGGTACAAGCGCAAAGTGCCATCGGGAATGCTACCGGCGATCGAACTAGACGGCCGCATCATCACCGAAAGCGATGACATCTTAATCGCCCTCGAACGAGTCTATGGCCCTTTGGGTTTGGGCATGGAAAACCCCGCAGTAATACCCATGCGGCGGTTAGAGCGACTGCTATTTAGAGCCTGGTGCTCTTGGCTGTGCTACCCAGCAATTTCAGCCAAAGTAGAACAGCACAACCGCAACCAATTTATCAGCGTCGTCACCCAGGTAGAAAAAGCTCTGGCTAGCACTCCGGGGCCTTATTTCCTCGATGAATTTGGCACTGCGGATGTGATATTTACGCCCTACGTGGAACGGATGAATGCCAGTCTTTACTACTACAAAGGCTACTCGATGCGGGAAGAAAACCCGCGCTTTGCTGACTGGTTTGCGGCGATGGAAACCCGCCCTACCTATCGCGGCACTCAAAGCGATTTTCACACCCACGTCCACGATTTACCGCCTCAGATGGGCGGGTGTTATGAAAACGGCGAACCTCAGATGCTACTCAATAAAGCCCGCGTGGATAATGGGCCTTGGGCTGGACTGCCGGATGTGATGTATCCAGAACCGGAAACCTCCCGCGCTGAAGCACTTCACCGCGTCATTAAGCACCAGCGCAACATCGTTCGAGTCAATCCTGCTGATGACAACTTATTCGATGAGGCTTTGCGTTGTGCTTTAACTTTGATGATGACTGGCGAAGTTTGTACGCCGCCGAGTGGTTCTGATGCGGCTTTGCGGTATTTGCGCGATCGGGTGAATGTGCCCCGCGATATGTCGATCTACGCGGCCAAGCGATTGAGGGAAGCGTTGGAGGAAACGGCGGCTTTGGTGGGTGAGGGCCAAGGTTCTCCGATTCTGCTGAAGCATCGGCGAGACCAAGATCCGGCTAATTTTGTGTAGTGTTAATCCGTAGGGTGCGTCGCTGCGAGATTTTGGATATAACTTGCAGATTATAGATGGCGACGCACCCTACTTGCAATCTGCGCGATCGATGTGCTACCATTGGTAGTATTAAAAGTGGCATAAATAATATGAAAGTATCTATCTCTTTGCCAGATGAGCTAGTGCGTTACATTGACCAGCGTGTAGAAAATCGCAGTCGGTTAGTTGAGGTTTTATTGCAAGCATGGCGCAAACAACAAGAACAGCAGGCAATGGTAGAAGCTTGTTTATTGCTGGATGAACTAAGTGATGAATTAACCGATGAGGAGGAAGCATGGCAGCAAGCAGCGATTATCGACTGGGAAGCATCTGGCTTGTAACTTTCGATCCGTCAGTTGGTACAGAAATCCGCAAGACTCGACCAGCAGTAATTATTTCAGGAACTGCTTTTAATCAACGCAGCAAGGTAACTGTTCTACCCATCACTTCTGCTGTTCCCAACGAGGGTTTACGAGCTGTTGTTTTGCCTGTGATTCCTTCGACTCTCAATGGTCTGAGTACCGAGAGTTTTATCGTTTGCGTCGATCCGATGACGTTTGATAAACGCAGACTTGTGCGCTGTCTTGGGCAATTGGAGTTGCACCAAATACCAGAAATTAAACAGATTTTGGCTCGATATTTAGAAATTGAAGAGTAGGGAAATGCAAAAACTGGCGGGGTGACAAATATAGCATCGAGTGACGCAGGATTTCTGGATGGTTGAAAAATTTTCCTACATTCGTCCTTTGGTATCGGTATAAGCGGCATCTAAAACGGGAATTTTGAGTTTTTGTTCGGTGGCAATTGTGGCCGTCATGAGTTAAATATTCCTAATATTTCAAGTGTGAGAGTAGGAATTGTTGAAGAGGTAGGTAAGGTATGGCGGGACTATCTAAGCGTTAATTGTTCGTCATATTGCTTATACCAATATTCAACGATATATAAAGATGCTCTTATTAGCATATCCCAATTATTATCCTCGATATTATTAATAGACGGAGTTGCTGGTCTAAAATGAACTATAGAATTCCGAATTTTATAAACAAAATCTCCACAATTACCTTCTTCTGTACCATCAAGCAATTTTTTAATTTCTCGCAATAACTTACGAGCTTCTTCCGGGGAATCGTCAATTAGTTTATTAACCGCGTCTGTTTCTTTAGGTTTCCAAATCAGGCAATCTTCAACCTCAGCCGAAAACTTTAAGAGCGAATCTGCGATGTTCAATTTCTTGTATAAAATTTCTAAATATAATAGGGGAAACAGCCTTTCTATACATCTATAAATATCGAGAAAGGAATATTTCCAAGAAACAGAAACTAAACTAAATAATAAATTTGCATAAGGTATGTTTTTTGAGCCTTCAAAAAAAATATTTTCAAATTTATCAAATGTTTGACTAGAAAATTTTAAGGCAATGAGTTGGCTATTTTTTAAAGCATAGAAGCCTGATATCCTTATTAAATCTATATCATTTTTTTCGATAAAAGGAGAATCTTCGGGAATTCGATAGACAGAAAATGGTTCAAAAAAGTTGCTTATTAAAGAAAAATTTTCATATTTAATTATTGAGTTTATAGGGTCATTATATAAAATTTTATCGGCAATATCATAAGGTTTTGCTTCATGGCTAAGAGGAATTTTAAGTTCAAATAGTAATGCTGTAACTATTCCCGCATTCAGTTCTACAAATTCAATTACTTCATCACTATCAATAGTTTGTTTACTCGGCCAACCGACGGCAACAAAGTATTTCTGGCTATTAAATTCAAATGAAGCTGTTTGGAAATTGGGTAAAATTAACTGCTTGTTTATAATTTTGAGTTCTTGCAACCATTTTTTATCTTTAGTATTTGTCTTAATACATCGTTTATTATTAGAAACAGGCACAGCAACTTCACTTGTTTGGACAAATTCAGCTAATAGCTCAAATATATATTTGTTAGCGTCTATCATGTTTCTAGACATAAGCTTTTCAGTAAGCTCTCCAACACGGAGTCATATTGTCAACTTTAAAGTTATCCTCGATTAAGATTTTAAAAGCTTCCAGAAAGAATTCTCTTTCATTAGACTTAGCTGGTTTTTTACCAATCAATTCATTTAAAGTTGGAAAATCTAGAAAATCTTTTATTTCGTTACTCTTTAGACTAGATATACGTTCTAACATTTTATCGGCATCATTTTTAATTTTATTCCATTTTTCATTCTGTCTTTCTGGGCTATAATTCGAGCCAGCTCTACCCAGTACAGACAAACCTATTGCTGTTACAAAACCTACACAAGCTGGTTGACTTTTTCTGAATAAATTACCGTCTTTAAAATATTCTTCTGAATTTTCATCTTTATATCTGGCTATAGCTTGATCAAATTTACCCATATAATTTATTACTTCATAAAATATATTTATAAAATTTTCATTGGCTGCTGATTCTATAAAGTCTTGTCGCATAAATTCATCTGCTAACCTCTCCTGTAAGTCAATTTTTTCTTTTCTTGCCCCAAAAACCAAAAATAATTCTATAATGTTATCAGCCTGAAATTGTCCAGGTGATGAACTTCGCCTCTCGTCATTTATTTCCAAAATCTCGACGCAAGTAGATTTTTGTTTTAATTCTTTAATAATTGATCTAAAAACTATTTCAATCTGTCTCCTTATATTCCAAGGAACTTGGCCAGTATTTAAAACTAACATCCGGTAGGTAAGACTATTTACTTGAGAGGCAATCCAATATTCTATACGAATTTTGTTGTTACTAATATCTGTCTTCTTTCGTGCTTCATGTAGAGCTGTAGTTCTTTGCATTCCGTCGATAATAGAGATGCTATCACTATCAATTCCTTCCATCAAGGCTAAAAAGGAATCTCTGTTTTTTAATGTCTCCAGTTGGTCAAAAGTATCTTTCGGCACGATTACTCCTAAGACTATTGGTGGAATTAGTGCGCCTGCTTCTATATCTTGAACCATTCTATCCCTAATCCGAATAGCGGTTGTTGTTTTTAATGTATCTCTTTGTCCTTCTAAGCCTCCTCTATTTTTAAATGTCCTACTTACCATGTTGAGATAATCTTCAACCCTTAGCTGTACCATAAAAGAGTAGCACTTTACCTTTTTATCTTCTAAAATATCGATATCTATTGTATCTATTGTCATAAGCCTTTCTTTTTTTATTTCAATAGTTTTTATAGATTAGCCCCCGACAGCCTTAGATTTAATGCTATCTAACATTAGAGTAAAGCTTTTAGGCAGCCTGCTCCTGCAAATATAATTTTACCCCATAATCTACCAGAATTCGGCAGAGGCAAAAATGCTTAAGGGATGTAGCCCTTGTCCTGCCGTTTGGATTGCTTTTTGTATGATGGCGCTGACTGTATTCCCTGGCTGTGATGGAAAATTTTCCATTGGGGCATCAATTAGAGTGGGGCAAATGACCGATGGTAGACTCAAACTTTAGATTTCAAACCCCCCACACCGACTGTTGGGTAATATAACCGATCGCGCCGTCCCACTCTCCAAATCAAAAATTGATTCTTTCGCTCTGCACCTTCAGCACTGCCATCTCAACACAAGATAGGTTGTTTGTCAACTATTCTGGTAAAGGGGGAGCAAAAGAGGAGGTTTCAGCGATCGCACTACTCGATCAATTCATGGAAAAAGTTAGTCTTCAGATTTGATATTACTCCCAGTATTTTGCCCAATCATCCTGAAAAGCTTGCTGCAATCTCTGCATATACGCATCAGTCTTAATCTTCACCATCGATCGTCCTTTTTGTGATTTCCCGCAAACGAGTTAGCACCAAAAAACTCTGTAAACACAGTAATTTCAGCCCAGTGATACAACTCATTCTCACGAAATTTTGAAGGGGTAAAAAGTTAAGCTTTTAAACTTAACTTTTTACTGACTGATATTTAAGCAACCTCTACGAACACACCGCTGCGAGCAAACTCCTCTTCTTCAGGACTAAAGACGGGAGCTTGATCCACAAGGTCAGGGTCAAAGTAATATGTCTCTTGTAAGAATTGTCCGGTGACGATCGCCTCCTCCAACTCCTTGATATAATCTTGGGCAACTAAGCAAGCCTCCTTGATGCCTTCCTCATCCCGCTTATCCAACAGCTTTTGCAAAGTTGCTCTCACCCCTGTCAGTCGTGCCGCGGGCTTGAGCATACCGTAGAGGCGGTACATCCGATCGGTGGCAATGCTAATGTGTTTGAGGGCCTTGGCTCGTGCTAGCTCAGAGTCAATGCTGGGCCAATAACGAGTGGTATAGAATGCTTTCTCATCCTTGTGATACCACTCCTCCGATCGCGCAATTGATGAGGAGACAGTATTGTGCAGCTTCCAGAAGAATAAGCGCAGGGAAGCGCCATCTACTACGGTGGAAAGCTTTGCCTCCATTGATACCTCAAAGTTATTCAGACGCGGATCGCGCCCAAGCACGAGGTACTCCACAGGGTACATTTCCACCTCTTTATTCTGCACGACGTAGGCGTTGAGGTGGTGGCGGCAGTAGGGGCAGGGATACATAGTGGCAAACAGCTTGAAGAAGTCCTTGAAGATTGCCACCAGAGTTTTTTGCTGTTGGGGGGTCTTGGTAAAGACGATTTCAGCCGTAGTGTGGAAGAAACGCCACACCGCAGGGCCAATATAGTAAGGGAAGCTGACGCGCATTTGTGAATTCTTTATTTCACTGCGATCGATATACACATCGATGAACGATACATATTGCGAGAGTTCGCCAGACTCGCGCCCAAACTCCAAGCGTTCGCGCCGTTTCTGTACCCCGTTCAGGTAGTTGTGCGTCAAGCGCCATGCCTGTTTGAGCATTAGCTTTTGTTTTGGAGCGCATTTGGGAAAGCTTTCTACAACATCCGCCCCATAGCGCCCAAATTCCCCTGACGTTTTAGTGGCTTCGTACCACTGGTTTAAAGCTGCTTCGTCAGGCACCGTGTTGAAGGGGATTTCTGCTGCTGTGCTGACGCTGAAGGCTGCCAACAGCTTCGGCATAAAGTCTTCATACCAATAGGCGACTGGCATCATCGCACCATCGATTTCCTCTGAGGCATCCGAGAGGATGACGCGGTTCCACTTCTTCAGGTAGTCTTTGGGATCTCCCTCAGATTTGGCTGGTGGCGGTGCCATTTCCTCACTCAGTTCCATTTTTCTCAATCGGTTGAGTTCGTTGATGGCAAGCACACCCTCGGCGATGTCACGCAAGTTAAGACTCTTCTTCTTGATGGTGATGGCAAACTCGACTCCCGCGGCAAACTTTTCCTTGGCAGTTGCAGACTTACCCCGCGCCTCCAACATGGCTTTTTGTTCAGCCAACATTTCTGGAGTTTTTTCTATAGTCTTCCAGTTTTTGATGCGATCTTGCAGTCGGGCATATTCATCTTCGATCGATTTAACTACTGCATCCAGTACAGGGTTGCACGCCGACTCTACTACACCCAATCCTTTATAAAGCCCGATCGCACATCTGACAAATTGCACAAAATCAGCGATTCTGTAGGGCAAGTTTCTCACGCGCAGGTGAGTCTCGTGGTTTGCGGAAAAACTCTCGCGGAAGCTGCGGTAGGCTGCTCCCTGGATCAGACGAAACAAACCAATCTGCATCTGCAAGCGAGACGTACCGCGCTTGTTCTCAGCTTGTGGGTGTTGGGCGAGTAGTTCCTTTAGGCGCGCTATTTCTGGATTGCTATCGGTGGGTGCTTCTTCTAGATTAGGTTCAATAGTGGCAGAAGCTGCCTCATCGATCGCAGTTGCTGTACTTGCGATCGCAGCCGCTGTACTGTCTGAAATCTCCGTTGTCTGTGTGCTGACAACCGGAACGGGTGAGTCTTGATATCCTGTTGTGATCTCTGACTCATCGGGTACCAGTTTGCAGAATTCCTTAAAGTCAATTGAGGCATCGCCGTCATGATCTACCTCTTTAATGATCTCATCGAGCTCTTGCTCTGTCAGCCCAAACTGGCTCATCACACCCTGCAGCTCGTTTTTAGTGATTTGACCGCTGCCATCCTCATCAAATACAC
This sequence comes from Microcoleus sp. B4-C2, assembly GCF_036705265.1. Taxonomy (NCBI): domain Bacteria; kingdom Bacillati; phylum Cyanobacteriota; class Cyanophyceae; order Oscillatoriales; family Microcoleaceae; genus Microcoleus; species Microcoleus sp. B4-C2. The sequence goes on along the minus strand of NZ_JAUBUB010000009.1, from coordinate 55,712 downwards.
TAAATGCCATTTTGAGACGACTCTGGCGATCGCCCTGCTGGGACACCATCAGCATTTTGAATTCCTCAAAATCGATACTGCCCGACAAGTCTACGTCCACTTCTTTGATCATGTCGCGCAGCTCGGTTTCGTTAGGACTCTGGCCGAGCGATCGCATCACTTGACCCAGTTCTTCTGATGAAATAGCACCGCTCCCGTCCGCGTCAAATACTTGGAACGCTTCCCATAACTTTGCCACATCTTCTTCAGTCATGGATTTTTTTTCAAGCTCCACAGATGTCATAACTAAATCCTCCCTGATTTTTTTATTGGCTGTCTATTGATTACGACCAATATACTTTAATTCCTGATGAGTTACGCAACGGTCTTGTCAAATCCAAGGGGGTTGCCGATATCTCCCACTTTGGCTTGTAACAGTTAATCTATCAGTTTGATATTACTCCCAGTAATTTTCCCAATCATCCTTAAAAGCTTCCTGCAATCTCTGCATATACGCATCAGTTTTAATCTTCACCATCCACAGATTATTAGCATTGCGGCCTCCCTTGCACACAACACATTCATCCACACCGTATTTTCCGTGGCGAATATCATCCATAAACTTGCCTGTCAGTTTGCCGCGATAAATCACTCGCGCAATATTTAATTTACCAAAATCCTGAATAAACCGATCGGGAACAACCATAGCGCGATCGGTTTCCACATCAAAAAGCACCAGTTGTTTGCGATCGTCCTTTTGGTGCATTCCCGCAAACGACTTAGCACCAAAAAACTCTGTAAGGAATGAGAATTAAATAACTTCCACTCTTGAAAGTGGGATGGGCGTCCCGCCCGTCCAAAAAGGACGGGCGTCCCGCCCATCCCACAATAACAATTAAAATTGTAAGTTATTTAATTCGCGATCCTAAACACCGTAATTTCAGCACAGTGATACTGTTCGTTCTCTCGAAATATAAACTCTAACGGACTAGCAAAATCTATCTTAAATATTTCCGGTGCTGCTTCTAAACCTGGATGTGCAGCGTTAAATTCTGCAATTCCCATCTCATCCAAATCAAATCTACTGCCGCGCGTACCAAAAGCATACCAACCAAGTTCAACTTCCCAAACCCAATGCAAATTAGTGCCATCGTACTTCTCAAAAGCTACACATTGTTCATGAGGGCAATTTTTACTATCGGGAATTTTGGGATAGGCAAGTTGAACTCGTGTCATATAGAGGAAGGAAGTTCGGCAACGGATTCTGTAACGGATGTAACGGATGTAACGGATGTAACGGATGTAACGGATGTCAGTCCGAGGGAAGTCGGAAGAAGGAAGAAGGAAAGGGTTTCTAACAGTTTCCCCTTCCCCTTATTCCCTAAAAATCCCTCAATTGAGCAGTTTGAACCGCAAGTTCTTTAATCAGGGCACCGCGGCGCACCTTCAGTTTTAGAATTTGACCGATTTGACTGTTTTCCACCAAATTTTGCAACTGTTCGGGTTCAGTCACTCCCTCGCCGTCAATTTGAACGATGACATCTCCCTTGCGAATCCCTGCTTCCTCAGCAGGCGTATTTGGCACAACTCGCATCACTAACACCCCTTTGACTTCGGGCACAATCAAAGGAGCATTGGGGTCAGAATTATTCTCTCTGGCCATTTCAGGATTCAAAGCAATCATCTGAATCCCTAAAAACGGATGGCTGACTTGTTCTCCCTTGGCTAACTGCGCGTAGATAGCCTTGGCTTTGTCGATCGGAATCGCAAACCCAATACCCATTGCATCAGCTCGAATCGCCGTGTTGATGCCAATCACTTCCCCTCTGCTGTTTAACAGCGGGCCACCGGAATTGCCGGGATTGATGGCTGCGTCGGTTTGAATGAAATCGAGCCGCTTGTCGGGAATGCCGACGGCTGCACTGGAGCGTTTGAGGGTGCTGATAATGCCCAAGGTGACGGTGTTGTCAAATCCCAGGGGGTTGCCCACGGCGATCGCCCAATCTCCTACTTTCACCGCGTCGGAATCTCCTAGGGTTGCCACGGGCAAGTTAACTTCCTTGGTATTAATTTTGACAACAGCCAAATCTGTTACTTCGTCAGTACCTTGCACTTCTCCTGGAAATGTCCTGCCGTCGTTTAAGGTGACAGTGACTCGATCGGCTTTGTCAACTACGTGAGCGTTGGTTAAAACAATCCCGCTTTTGTCAATGATGAAGCCGGAACCTTGACCACGTAAGCGTTCTTGTCTGGGGGTCATGCTGCGTAAATCTTCTCCCAAAAATCTACGGAAGAAGGGATCTTCCATTAAGGGGTCGATGTTGCGGCTGACAGTGCGCTCGGTATCAATGCGAACAACTGCCGGCCCGACTCGATCGACTGCCGCCGTGACAAAGCTGCCGGTATCCGCCGGGAGTTCAGGACTCCGCAGCGCTAACAGTTGCGGATTCGGGGGAGTGGCTGGGAAACTCTGGAAGTGTAAGTTGGGCGGATTTGTGAACGTCGCGGCGGTAGCGGGTGCAGGATTGATTGCTAACGCACTCAGGGCGATCGTCATTCCTAAAATTAGGGCGAACCAACGAGCACCGATTCGAGGTGCGGGGCGAAAAAACTTAAATAGTCGCATAGCGTCAATCTTTGTTAGTCTGGGTTAGTCTGGTAAAGGTGTGCGATCGTGCGGACTCAATAATCTGTCACTATGAAGATCCTAAATATATTTTGACAGTTACAATACATGAGTCACGAGCCCGCACCAACTCACCCTATTCTGAATTCTAACTTTAAAAAATTCCCTAGTAATACCAGTTTCAAAAAAAGAATGCAACTCTAGGCCCGTGGGCCCAACCATTACCAAATCACTCATTCCCAATCTAAAATCTAAAATCTAAAATCTAAAATGGTATAACCCCAATGATTCTATCTGATACTTCTACTGACAAATCCTTGCCCTCAAATTCCCACCACCACCATCACGACGATAAATCAGTCCACCCTCACCATCACGATGAAGAATCGAGGCGGCGGCTGGTAAATCGCTTGTCTCGGATTGAGGGACACGTCCGCGGCATTAAAACAATGGTGCAAGAAAACCGTCCCTGTCCCGAAGTTCTGGTGCAAGTTGCTGCGGTTCGAGGCGCGCTCGATCGCGTAGCGAGAATCATTCTTGACGAACACTTAACTGAGTGCATCGCCAGAGCCGCGAAAGAAGGCAATATCGATACGGAAATCGAAGAGTTGAAAGCCGCTTTGGATCGGTTTTTGCCTTAGCTGCTGCCAATTTTTACATCCATATAACAAAACCTGCAAGTTAGACAAAACTTGCAAGTTATTCTTTCTGGCTAATTTTTTAAGCATCTTTCACAAACGCGGGAAAAGCATCAAATTTTCTCCCCTTCACCCCCATTGCCACAACATATAATTTATATGCTTCGCAGTTTAGGAGAGCGAGTTTTGTTAAAAAAGAATTAGTCCGGTTTGTCGTGATGACGCAACTCCTCAAGATATTCAAAAGCTGACGGTTAACCATTAGATAATCGGCGCTTAATCCGACGTGGTATGAACTGTCTAGACTTTCGTCAGCTTGGCTTTTAGGTGATATCTGACTGTTGCATAAACTGCTTTATAGGAAGCCTCAATGCTGTATTCCTGCTGCAACCACTCTTGAATTTCTCCATAGCTTTTAAAGCCTTTCTGGGGGTCGCTGAGGCGCATTGCCAAACTAGCGCGGGCAAGAGGTGGAATGGCCGGCTTACGGCCACCGCTGTGCTTTGTTTCGAGGAGTCCTTCGAGTCCGTCAGATCGGTACTTTCTCAGCCACCGCTGCACTGTAATTCGATTTACCCCGATCGTCATTGCCAATTCTTTAACTGTCTTAACATGACAAATTTTGAACAGGTAAAGTGCTTGAATTTTTTGAAAGCCACTTGCTGTTTTTTGTTCAGTTAACAGGTTTTTTAGCTCTTCACTTGTCTCTGTGATGCTAAGTTTACATACTCCAGCCATATCAATTACCTCACGATTCGCGTTCTACAATACCTTTGTTTGACAAGGGAGCAAAAGCTGCTCCTATCCTAAATGCTGACCTTTTGTTTGCCCTGAAGCAATACAAAAGCGATCGTACTCATTCAACTTTTTCCTTCCTGGATGCACTCAGACGCTCAGAAACCTGATTATTTTAACCTGGAGCAAGGTTGCAACGATTTTTTTGGTAAAACACCCTGTTTCTGGGTCAGTTTTGTATTTGATGGACAAGCGTCATTGCTAATACTGATAGCCGTTAACCGATCGACTGTAACATTAGCGGCAATAGGTGACTCTTAAGGAATACCATTTATTCTTTTATTGTTAAACATCAATCATGGTTTTCCTGGTATTTATTGGTATTTTTTGCGAACGTATGGGCGATTTTCAGTCATTAGGTGCTAGCAAACAAGCGAATGTCTGTACACCAGCGATCGCATTTTTATACAGACATTCCCCTCGTCCCCGAAGTGCATTTTTGGCTTTCGCAGTGCGAAAAATCCTTAGATATCAGCACTCTCATCGGTCAGAGCGGGTAGGGCCGAGTGACGTTGCAACCTACTTTCACAGCAAGCGGGCTACTATCCGTGAAACTACTGGCTTTATCGCCAATTGAGTAAAACACGACGAGGGTGGCATTGTCAATTTCTCAGCATTACAGTATAAGTATCGGCTATTTTTGCCCGTCTGCTGTGATCGAAAGCGGAACCTCTATGTGATACTACTAACATTGTTTTGTGATTTAGGTCACACGAGCACTCAGTAAGCTCAACTAGCCACAAAAAGTTATGAGTTCGATCGGACTTTCCACCTAAAACCTTATAGATTCAGGGAAGTTTCACCCTAGGTGTGAATATTTCAGAATCTAAAATTGCAGAACATCCGGTGTAACCAGCTTGCTGACAGTATTCTTCATTTAAAAGGTGTAGAGAAGCCACAATGAACGTTGACGAACTGCTCAAGCTATATGCAATAGGAGAAAGAAATTTTAGTGGGGTCTACCTGCACGAGGTCTACCTCTACGAAGCAGAATTGATTGGAGCCAATCTGTATGAAGCCGACCTGATTGGAGCCAATCTCAGCAAAGCCAAACTCAACAGAGTCAACTTTGGCAAAGCCAATTTGTGCAAGATTAATTTGAGCAAAGCAGACTTAGGTGGAGCAGACCTCACAGAAGCACTTTTACTTGAAGCTAACCTGAATCGAGCTGAGTTGATGGGAGCAAATCTCAGTAAAGCAGACTTGAGCGGAGCTTCTCTGATCCAAGCAACTTTAATTGGAGCGAATATATCTCGGGCAACACTCAGCCGTGCAGACTTGCACGGAGTAAATTTTTACGGAGTAAACTTGCGTAGGGCGGTGCTCACAGAATGCGATTTAATTGGCGCAAACTTGAGTAAAGTAGACCTTAGCGGAGCCGACTTAATGGGGGCGAGTCTAATTAGGGCCGACTTGACTGAAGCGATTTTAAGTGCGTCCGACTTAAGCGGAGCAAACCTGTTGGGAGCAAACCTTACAAAAGTCAACCTGAGCGGAGTATATCTTAAGGGTACAACGATGCCCGACGGCACGATTCACGACTAATTTATTGGTTAATTTTTATGGTTGCCGAGAACAGCGGCTAAAGGGTAATGAGTAATTCATTACCCTAATTTATTGGCAGCGAAATCTTTATTTGACCGAAAGCATCCATGATACCCGCCACGTGATTCATCCGTCCAGAAATAAAAAACCTGTATCCGAGAAACTTGCCGAACGTATTTCTCTCGCGCAAGTCAATGCTTCAATTCTAAAATCTAAAATCTAAAATCTAAAATCTAAAATCGATTGACACTCAGGTAAGGCCGAGAACTTCAATCTAGGCTGCTGATGGCGCTCAGAACTCCTACATACGGCAAGTCAAAAGATTTGTTGGGTGAACTTGTGTTATGGTGATTTTCAATTGCTTCGATAAAAGCTATTTTAGATTTAATATTTTGGATTTGGGACGGTTAAAATGAAACTCAGAATCCTCGCTGCTGCAACGCTGCTGAGCGCGATCGCCCCGATCGCTCCTGCACCCGCCGAGAACATCCAACACACGCAACAATTACTAGCCACCCGACAGTGCCCCAACTGCGACCTCAGCAGTGCTGGCTTGGTTTTAGCCAATTTAACAGGAGCCAATCTCAAAGGTGCTGACTTGAGGTTGGCTAACCTCAGTCGAGCCAACCTCGCGGGGGCTGACCTCAGCGGTGCCAACCTCAGCGGCACTAGCCTGTTTGGCGTCAACCTGACAGGGGCAAACCTCAGCGGTGCGAACCTCAGCGGTGCTGACTTGAGAAGTGCCTATCTCAGCGACGCCAATTTGCTCAACGCCAATTTAACTAACGCACAACTGCTCGGAGTTAGAGGAATGCCAACCAATATTGGCACCGCTGAAGACTTCTATCGGTTGGGAGTGCTGGAAGCTCAAGCAGGAAACTACAGAAACGCCATTGATTATTACAATCAAGCCCTGAATCTGAAATCGGATTTAGCAGCAGTTTATTTTGCGCGCAGTATGTCTCGCGCTGACTTGGGAGAGTTCGCCGGTGCGGCTCAAGACGCTGCAATAGCAAACAAACTCTTTGCAGATCAAGGAAATCCCCAAGGTGAGGAGTTGTCAAAGCAGTTAGGCGAAGCCATTGTGGCACGCCAAAAGCCAACGGAACCCCGCACTTCCAGCCGCGGCGACTTTATGAGTCTTCTGGGGTCGATCGGTTCTGTGCTGATCAAGTTGGTTTTACCTTAAGAACTTGTGAACGACCTGCTCCAACGATTTTTCATTGCGCCAACCCAAGCGATGCAGAGCGTATCATAGAGCCATCTGGCTTTACTAAACTCCTAATGTCTGTAACGCAGGTATACTTAGCCTAGTCTGGATATATCTGTCTAGGCTAGTTTAACTATTGATAGTAATGATGGTTAGTAGTATGAATAGATTTGAAAATATATCAGTAAGGGGTTTTCGGCGTCTTCAAAATATTGAGCTTGAGATGAGAAATCTCATCGTCATGATTGGTGCAAACGGAGCAGGAAAAACTTCTTTTTTAGATGTCCTTTCAATACTAGCCGCTTCAGCAAGTGGAAATTTACAGAATTTATTACAACTTAAAGGCGGCTTGAATGAAATTTTGACAAGAGGTAAAGTACAAGAACTTGAAATTGAAATTTCACTGCAAGTGCCAAAGGAACAACCTTTGAAGTACAGCTTAACATTGTCACCTAAAGGTTTATCTTATGAAGTTAGAGACGAATCTTTAACACAGCAGAGAAATCCCAACAGAGCTGAACCATTCAAGTATATTGAATCACAAGGTTTGGATATTAAATATTCTCAAGAAGAAAGCAGAGGATTTGTTAGACCGAGTTGGGAGCATAATCCTCTTGAAACATCCCTTTCTCAAGTTCCTAAAATGTATCGCGAACCAGAGAACCTGAGAAAGAGCCTTGCTTCTTGCACATATTATGGAGCACTCGATGTTTCCGAGAAAAGTCCAATCCGTCTACCTCAAGCAATGCGCCCTGCAAAGTTGCCTGGAGCAAGCGGTGAAAACCTCGTTTCCTGTCTTTATGACCTTCGGGAAACCGATCGTGACCGTTTTGAAATGGTTGAAAATATCATTTCTGCTGCCTTTCCAGATTTCGAGCGATTAAACTTTCCTCCGGTTGCCGCAGGAACTATGTCTATGACTTGGACAGATAGAAATTTTTCTGAGCCTTTCTATGTCCATGAGCTATCAGAAGGAACGCTGCGTTTCCTCTGGTTGGTTGCGCTGCTGCAAAGTCAAACTTTAACAACTATTACGTTGTTAGATGAACCAGAAGTTAGCCTACACCCGGAACTCTTAAGACACTTAGTTTATCTAATGAGAGAAGCTTCAAAACACACTCAACTGATAGTTGCCACACACTCAGATAGACTCATCAGATTTCTCGATCCAAGCGAGGTTTTGGTCTGCGATTTGGAAGAAGGGGAGGCAAAAATGAGGTGGGGTGACACTTTTAACCTGAATAAATGGTTAGAAGATTATACTCTTGACCAGCTTTGGGAAATGAATGTGATGGGTGGCCGTCCATGAGAATTGCTATTTTGGTTGAAGGTGCTACTGAAGTGGCATTTAAAGAGAAGCTTCGTAAGTTTCTCCAAAGTCGTTTAGAGCAAGCAAAAAATGCCCAGACTCGACTTTAAACCCCAACATGGTGGAATTCCCAAGGAAAAGAAACTCAAGGTTATTGTTGAAAATTTCCTCGATAATGATGGCTATGATGCTGTAATTGCACTTACAGACGTTTATACGGGAAAGCCGGACTTTAAAGATGCCAATGATGCTAAAGAGAAAATGATGACATGGGTAGATAAAAACCCAAACTTCTATCCTCACACAGCATTACATGATTTTGAAGCATGGCTTCTTCCCTACTGGACCACTATCCAGAAGCTAGCGAAACACAACCTTTCTGCTCCTAGCGGTTCGCCTGAAACAGTGAATCATCAAAAGCCACCTTCCTATTGGATTAAGGAAATTTTTAGAACAGGAAAATGCAGAAAAGACTATGACAAAGTGATTGATGGAAAGGCTATTTTGGAAAAAAACGATTTGATGATTGCGATTCAAGCTTGTCCAGAGCTAAAAGCTTTTGTGAATCGAATTATCTCTCTCTGCGATGAAGAGAAAATAATTTCTTGACGTAAAACGCGATCGCTGTTAATTACCCGAATTCTCAAAGAAGCCGGGTATCTGGGTGTTCAGTTTTTTTAGGTTGTTCTACTTAATTCAGCGGAATCTCGATCCAGAATTCTGTACCATGACCGGGTACAGAAACACATTTAAGTACGCCTTGGTGTTTCTCAACTACAATTTGGTAACTGATAGAAAGTCCTAAACCCGTGCCCCGACCTACGGGTTTAGTAGTAAAAAACGGATTAAATATATGAGAGATTAACTCTTTGGGGATGCCGTGACCATTGTCGGCAATGCAAATTCCTACCGTTTTTTCATCGATTAATTCAGTGCGAATCCGAATGCAAGGGGATGGGAAATCAGGAATCAAACACTCGGTGGTGGCCTTTATATCTCCTGACTCGATAGGCAGTATTTGGGAGCTTAAATGCGTCGCGGCTGCATTTGCTGCTTTAAAGGGAAGATTCATAACTCCCTCTTTTTTTCTCAGTTCTAGGGCGTCGAGGGAATTACCGATCAGATTCATAAATACCTGATTGAGCGAGCTGGCATAGCATTCTACTAAGGGCAACTTGCCATATTCTTTAATGATTTCTACGGTGTTGTGCTCAGAATTGGCTTTGATCCGGTGCTGCAAAATCAACAGGGTACTGTCGATGCCCTCGTGAATGTCAACGGCTTTTTTCTCGGCTTGATCGCTCCTGGAAAAATTACGCAAAGATACCACTAACTGGCGGATGCGCTCAACTCCGACTGTCATGGAACCCAAAATTTTTGGCAAATCTTCGGCAAGAAATTCGATGTCGATTGCTTCGGAGCACTCGCTAATTTCTGGGTTGGGATTGGGGTAGTGCTGGCGATAGAGTTCCACCAAGCAGAGTAAATCTTTGGTGTATTCGCTGGCGTGGGACAGATTACCGTAGATAAAGTTAACGGGGTTATTGATTTCGTGGGCGACTCCGGCCAGGAGTTGTCCGAGACTGGACATCTTTTCGGTTTGAATCAGTTGGGCTTGGGTATTGTGCAATTCTGTGAGGGTTTTAGCTAGCTCTTCGGCTTTTAATCGATCGGCAGTTGCTGCATTGAGACTTTCTTGATAAAGTTCTGCTTGGTGAATGGCGATCGCAGCTTGAGCCGCTAAATGTTGCACCAATTCCTGTTCTGCAGTTTGCCAAACTCTCGGCCCCGAACACTCATGGGCAATCAGCAATCCCCACAATTGGGAATCTTTGCCTCTCATGGGCACAATTAAACTTCCTCTCACCTGCAACTCTTCCAAAAATTCGCGGTGACAGGGTGTTAAATCCTCAGTATAAATATCATTAATTGCTCGCACCCGTCCGGCTCGATAAAAGCAGTCTGAGCCTTCGGGAAAGCATCCTTGTGGAGATGTGATACCTAAAATGGATCGCCACTCGCCGCAAACAGCTTCGACAACTACCTCGCCCTGTTTGTCGGCCGCAAATTGGTAGATTACCGTGCGATCGGTATCCAACAAAACTCTGACTTCTCGCACAATAGTTTGCAGTATGATTTTTAAATCTAAGGTGCTGCGAATCTGGTCTCTAACTCGCGTCAATACTTTGGCAAAGTCCAAGGATTTTTGCAATTGGGCGGTGCGCTCTTGAACTTGGCGCTCCAAGTTGGCATTCAGAGTTTGCACTTCTTTATAAAGAACGTACTGCCCAATTGCCGAACAAAATTGGCTGCCTATAGCTAAAGCTTGCTCAATTTCTTCGTACTTCCACTCTGGCGACTGACCTTTTTTTATTTCTCGCCAAAGTTCAAATGATTGTCGGGGAAGGGTTTGTGCCGCGTTGGTGTCAAAGCGCCCCGCCCACATTTTTTCGGTATCAATTGCATTGCGAAAAATGGTCAAACAGCCAACTACTTGTTGTTTGTAGTGGAGGGGAATTACCAGCAAACCCCGAATTTTAGTAGCTTGGAAAGCGGGAACTAAAACTCTGAATAGAGGTTCTTTGTATAAGTCTGTAATTATCGAAACTGGGAATTGAGAATTAGTAAAAATTGGAAATTTGGGAAATTCTTCGGTATTTTTGAATCCTTTGGTTAGCCATTCCTGCCAGAGGGGATGAGCTTCGATCGCCTTAACTTTTTCCCAGTTGGGAAGTGTCGGTTGTTCTCCTGTGGTGAACAGTTCAAAGGTAGCATCACTGTGGGGCGGGGCAATTGGCAATCCTCCTTCAATCTTGGGAGGGGATAATTTTTCACCGTTGATTTTCGGCTGGTTGAGATAGAGTCTGCCACCGCTGCCACCCAAAGCGGTGACGGTGGCTTCTAAACCCTGTTGCAGTTGAATGTTGACGTGACCATACAACAGGGCTGCTATGCGGCTCACGGTAGCTTCGCGGGCCGCTTGAGAGCGGGTTTGCTGGAGGAGGAGGGCGTGGGCGATAGCGCTAGACAATTGATCTGATACGAGCTGAACTACTTCTAAATCTGCTGGTGAAATATTGAGGGGCGCACAGTGGTGAGACACTAAAAGTCCCCACAGTTCGATGTGAATTTTTTGATTATTTCCTGGCTCGTATCGAGTCAGACACGTCGCGGCCTGGCAGATATCTGTTTTGCTGTTTTCCGAGACGATCCGGCGGTGCACTATCGGCACGACTAAGGATGATTGCACTCCCATTGCGATCAGGTAAGCGGTGTGGCAAGGATCGAGCGATCTGTAGTGCATCTCCTCTTTTACTAAAGGTTGACCGGTGTCTGCTGCATCGAGGGGACTCAGGACGATCGTCCCTGAGTTAACATCTATTATTGTCCGCTGGCGCAAAGTGAGATACATCTCCCTGGCGCTGGCGGGAATGTCGTCTGCTGGAAAGTGCAGTCCTTTCAAGGAAGGGAGATGGTTGTTATTAAGTGACTCAGCAACAACTTCTCCACTGCCGTCGGCACTAAACCTGTAAATCATAATGCGATCTGTTTTCAAAAAAGACCGCACTTCTGCTACCGTACTGGTTAAAATATCTTCTAATTCTAGAGATTGGCGAATGCGTTCTGTTATCCGCCGTATCAAAACTTCTCTGTCTAGTTTATAATGTAATTCTTGCGTATTTTCTCTGAGTTGCATAAATCTCCTTTTGTACTTATACAATGATAATAAGAAGTTTTGATGTGCTGTTGGAGCGTTGAAACTCAAATGCCTCACCCTGAGTTTTTGACTCAACCGATCTGTACAATTAATCCGTCGCGCACTTGTGAGAGACGACTGTTTATCGCCTCCGGTGGGCTGGGGCAAGTCAAATCTGCGATCGCGCCAGTTTAACCCTTGCCTTCAACAGGCAGAGCGACTTAAGCAAATAATAATTATTATTTTAATGCTCTTATAAATTTCTCGCAATCTTACACTCTCACTAGGAGAATTCTTCATTGTTAGGATAACTTGACATTTGTTGTAGAACTTCATATAATGATAATTAACGAAAGAATTTGAGTTTCTATCAGCGCCCCTGGTGCTGACTAATTTCTTGGCGCACGCTCATCAGAATTTTACCCAAATGATTTTGACCGGTTCGGTCGCAGCCACACCCCCAGTAGTAATCCGTTGGCGAATCCTCTACAATTACTCGATCCCCTGTGGCAAGAAGAATCGCTTGAATGTCTGTATGAGTGAGAAACTTAGTTAAAACTGCTTCGCGCATAATGGGAATTTTCACGGCTTCCCAATCAGCTCGAATCCGGTGGTTGGGATCGCGGCCTAATTTAGCGGCTTCTTGAGGAGTTGCTACGGCTTGAATCGCCGCCACTAATCTTTGATCTGTGCTGACAAATTTTTGGGCTTGATAGTAATGTTCCACAGTCAACCAATATTGACCGTGCAGAGAAATGTCGTGTAGTGAAAAATTAGAAAAGCAGCCGTAAGGCTCCTCTACTTTATAAAAATAAATTATCATTTGATTTTAGATTTTAGATTTTAGATTTTAGATTTTACATTTTACAGGATTTACGCAAAATCCAATTATCTAGGGTGCTTAGGGGCGCACCTTACCGCTATTGGGAATGAGGAATTGAGAATAAGGAATTGGGATTTAAGAAGATTCTCTCTTTTTTCTTCCCTCAAAATCCATGCGTTAAATCCGTTGCTGAACTTCCTTCGTTCTAAAACGGCATCAGCTTTTTAAGAGCGCGGTTAGCGATATCGGCCTAACGCAGTTCGCCACACAAAATTTTGCTCATCAACTGAGTAGTCATCGGCAATTTGACGCCCGCTCTGTAAGCAGCTCCTGTAAACTGATAGAATGCTCTAGCCAAGCGACTGGCCCAAATCAGATGAGTGTTCCATTCTTGGGCGATCGATTGAGTGTAAGGCTCCTTAGCGTCGTCGGCACCTCCAAGAGCTCGATCGATCGCCTCAGCAGCCTTAAATCCACTAAAAATGGCAGGACGAATTCCTTCACCGGACAACTGGTAATGGGTGATTGGTCATGGGACAGGAGGAATTGGTAAGTTAATGAGTGTTAAATCTTGAGTTTTTAACTCACAACTCACAAATGACTAAGCGTCTGCTCGTTGTTCGCGGCCGGCTCTGAACAATCTCAAAACTCTTCCTATTCCCCATGCCCAATTTCCCATTCCCTAAACAGTCGTGATATCTTTCTCTTTGGCTGCCAGAACTTCTTCTATTTTGGCAACGTACTTGTCCGTCAGCTTTTGAATTTTATCTTGCAAGTCGCGGGATTCATCTTTAGAGATATCGCTGCTTTTTTCCTGCTTGCGAATCGAGTCAACGGCATCGCGGCGGATATTGCGAATTGCAACTTTACCTTCTTCAGCAAACTTACTGGCCATTTTGACAAATTCTTGGCGTCTGTCGCTCGTCAGCGGCGGAATGTTCAAGCGAATAACTGAACCGTCGTTGTTGGGAACGAGTCCTACATCGGACAGGGAAATTGCTTTTTCGATCGAGGTAAGCGCTGTACGATCGAACGGTTGAATGGTGATCGTAGTCGCATCCGGGGTGCCGATGTTGGCAAGGGATTTGATCGGAGTTGGAGAGCCGTAGTAGTCTACCATGACTCGATCGAGGAGGGAGGCGTTGGCCCGTCCCGTCCGAATAGTATTAAAAGACCGTTGAGTAGCCTCAACTGCCTTTTGCATATGATCTTCTGCTTCAGCTAACTTCACAAAAACCTCCGACAAGAGTTCCAATAGATTCTCCCATTACAGCTCGGTAGATGTTGCCCGACACCGAGAGGTCAAATACCATAATAGGAATATTATTTTCTTTGCAAAGGGCGATCGCCGTACTGTCCATCACCCGCAAATCTTGATTCAAGACGTGGGCATAGGTGAGGGTTTGATACCTGCGCGCGTTGGGGTTGAGGTGGGGGTCGGAATCGTACACCCCATCTACCTTAGTAGCTTTAAAAATCACCTCTGCATCAATTTCAGCCGCCCGCAAAGCGGCTGTAGTATCAGTAGTAAAAAAAGGGTTGCCAGAACCGGCACCAAAAATCACTACTCGTTTTTTTTCTAGGTGGCGAATCGCCCGCCGCCGGATGTAGGGTTCAGCTACTTCTTGCATGGCGATCGCCGATTGCACCCGCGTTGGCACTCCTGCTTGTTCCAGGGCATCCTGCAAAGTGATAGCATTCATCACCGTAGCAATCATGCCCACATAATCAGCAGTTGCCCGATCCATCCCTGCCGAAGCAGCTTTCACCCCGCGAAAAATGTTGCCGCCACCGACAACAATCGCGATTTGAATGCCTTGGGACACGACTTTGGCCACTTCTTGGGCGATCGACTGAACGACTATCGGATCGATGCCGTAGCCCAAGCTGCCCATCAGCGCTTCACCGCTGAGCTTCAGCAAAACTCGCTGATATACCATCCCCATGCCGCCACTATTTTTTTACTCTTTTTGCCTCCACCATAAGATAGCAGTATGGGTGCATTTTGAACATCAATTGCCCGGAACAGGCATCCTGCTTGTGCTGCCAGAGAATTTGTTTGTGGCGTCGGCTGCGCCGGTGAACAGGCAAGATGCCTGTTCCACAATCGGATTGATTTTTTCTCAGTGAATGCGCCGGTGAACAGGCAAGATGCCTGTTCCACAACCGGATTGATTTTTTCTCAGTGAATGCGCCGGTGAACAGGCAAGATGCCTGTTCCACAACCGGATTTATTTTTTCTCAGTGAATGCGCCGGTGAACAGGCAAGATGCCTGTTCCACAACCGGATTTATTTTTTGTGGGGAGTAGGGGTTGGGCTTCTAGCTAGCCCCTAAAAGAATCAATCCTTGGGAACGAAATTAAGAGCAGCAGAATTCATGCAGTAACGCTGACCGGTAGGTTTGGGCCCGTCGTTAAATACGTGACCGAGATGAGCGTCGCAAACAGCGCACAGTACCTCTGTTCGGCGCATGAACAAGGTGTTATCCGACTCGCACTTGACATTTTCTTCGCTAACTGGAGCGTAGAAACTCGGCCAACCGGTACCGGAATCATACTTTGTTTCTGATTTAAATAGCTCCGTACCGCAGCAAATGCAATTATAAATTCCGGGCTTTTTGTTATCGTGATACTCGCCGCTAAAAGCTCTTTCGGTTCCCTTTTTTCGGGCGACTTTAAACTGTTCTGGCGTGAGTTGTTGTTGCCATTCTGCGTCGGTTTTTTTAACTTTTTCAGTCATGATTTGATTGTGGTTAAGATGTATTTAGCTGTTGAGTGTTGACGGTTAACGGTATATTGCTAGTTAACTCATGCTTCCATTAATATTAACCTAATTGGCTCGATATGAACATACCAGGGAAAAGGATTGTCTTTAATAGCTCTCCACTTTTCCTTGAAAACTTCGGCTTGCAAGTGATAATCTTGGGAATCATTGGGAGGCGAGTGCAATTTGAGATATAATGTCACCCGGTGCGGAGTTTCCACAGTCGAGGCGATCCAACAAGCAAAAGTATTTTCACGATCGCACCCGCTAACAAAAATCAGTTGATGAGCCCGAATTCCCACAGAAACTAGAGATTTGGGAATTGGTTCGACTACAGTCAGAGTACAGCCCCAGTCGATCGCCTCCACGAGAGTTACGGAGATCGGTTTAGCGGCAGAGAAGTTCTTGCAGCCCGTCAACTGGGCGACGGTGAAGTTGCGCGGGCGATCGAAAATGTTCTGTTTTGTATCAAAGGCGATCGGCCTTCCCTCAGCCAAAACCAACAGATTTTTGCACACCCGGTAAACTTCCTCTAAATTGTGGCTGACAAACAAAGTAATGCCCCGATAATTAGCCAGAGTCTGCATTAACTCGCGTTCCAGTTGACTGCGTAAGTGAGTGTCCAAAGCAGAAAACGGTTCGTCTAACAGCAGCAATTCTGGAGAAGGGGCGATCGCCCTCGCCAAAGCCACCCGCTGCTGTTGTCCCCCCGAAAGTTCGTGCGGGTAGCGGTTTTCCAGTCCCGACATTTGCACCGAAATTAGCTGTTCTTTTACCCGAAGTTTTTGCTCGCTTTCAGATAAATGCTGCAAGCCAAACGCAATATTTTGAGCAACAGTCAGGTGAGGAAATAAAGCATAGTTTTGAAACAAAAAACCGATCCGGCGGTCTTTAGAAGGTACATTAATGCCCTGTGCTGAGTCAAATAAAACCCTGCCATTGACTGCAATTTTACCGCTGCTTGGAGTTTCCAAACCGGCGATACAGCGCAGAGTCATGCTCTTACCAGAACCCGACGCGCCCAAAATTCCCAGCACTTCCGAGCCGATATCAAAGCCGACATCCAAGGCAAAGCTGGAGAGAGGTTTGAAGATGTTTAAACAAAGTCCGCTTTTCGGTTGTTTTTGGGGTTTTGTGGTAAAAGTAGACGCGACTTTAGGAAGATTTGATGGCAATCTATAACTCGAATTTGGTTTGGGCGATATCCTTTGTAAATTCGTCCAAAAATTAACAGCAGTTAGCACGCTCAAAGAAATACTCAGAATAATCAAAACCCAAATAGCAGCTTGCCTCATATCCCCTGCTTCCACAGCAAAATAAATTGCCATCGGGATAGTTTGAGTTTGGCCGGGAATATTTCCCGCTAACATCAACGTCGCGCCGAATTCACCCAAAGCGCGAGCAAATGCGAGAATAGTTCCTGCTAAAATTCCCGGCCATGCTAGCGGCAACATAATTCGCCAAAAAACTTGCCACTCCGATGCCCCCAAAGTGCGGGCTGCATTGAGAAGATTCGCATCAATTTGCTCAAAAGCTCCCAAAGCAGTTTTGTACATGAGGGGAAATGAGACAACGGTGGCAGTAATGGCGGCCGCTTGCCAAGTGAAAATTATAGTTAAGTCGAATTGTAGCAAAAATTGCCCGATCGCCCCATTTCTCCCAAACAGCAGCAGCAGCAAAAATCCCACTACTGTCGGCGGCAAAACTAAGGGAGAAATGAAAATCCCTTCAATTAAAGCTTTACCTCTGATGCGAGTTGAAAGCATCCACCGGGCGGCGGCTATTCCCAGGAAAAAGGTAATAAATGTCGCAATAGCGGAGGATTTTAGAGATATCCAGAGGGGAGAAATATCAAATTCCATAAATCCTAGGGACGGGTTTCACTAACAATAATTGCCTCAAACAAATAATTTCCTAAACCCCCCCACACACAGATAAATCAAAATGTATAATTTGGGGATTCGCTCGTAGGGGCGGGTTTTACCAACAATCTTCGGCTAATACCAATAATTTCGTAAACCCGCCCCCACCCAACGGCAAATCGAAATGTATCTCTTTGAATACACAAGGTTATCTGTTGTGTGAGGGCGGGTTTATATAGATTGTTGGCGGGAATTAGATATTGTTGGTGAACCCGCCCCTACAAAATTTGGTTGTATCTCACATTTTGCACCATTCTCAAGAACAGGCAAGATGCCTGTTCCACAAAGAGTGAATTTTCTTGTGGAACAGGCCGGAAAGCCTGTTGCTAAACAAGTAATTGAGAATGGTGCAACATCTCAGTTGTATGAGACTAATTAACTAGCTATGCCAAACCCATATTTCTGAAATACTATTTTAGCCCGATCGCCCGCCAAAAAGTCAACAAACCTTTTCGCAGCAGCCGGATTGCGGCTGTTTCTGATAACTGCCAGCGGATAAACAATGGGCGAATGCAAATTTTCGGCAGCCGTTAGCCGCACAGTTACTTTGTCGGAGGCTGTGGCGTCAGTCGCATAAACTATACCAGCATCAACGTTACCGCTTTCGACGAATGTCAGCACTTGGCGGACGTTATTTCCTAGCACTAATTTTGGCTGTATTTGCCCCCACAATCCAAGTTTATTTAGCATTTCCTGAGCGTATTGGCCGACAGGTACGCTCTTAGGTTCGCCGATCGCAATTTTCTTTATTTGGGCATCTGTCAACTGTTTGAAATCCGTCAAAGCAACACCGTTTTTGGGAGTAATAAAAACCAGGCGATTTGTCAGCAAATTGCGGCGCGTGTCGTTAATTAGCAGGTTAGATTGCTGCAAAGCATCCATTGGGTTGGTGGCGGCGCTGAAAAATACATCTATCGGTGCTCCCTGCTGAATTTGCTGTGCGAGGGCGCCGGAAGCACCGAAATTATAAGTAATAGTAAAATTCGGATTACTGCTTTGATAAACAGTTTTGATTTCCCCTAAAGCTTTCGAGAGACTGATAGCAGCGGATACGTTTAAGGAGGTGCGCTGCAACGTATCGACTGAGGAAAAGTTCTTAAATAAGTTCCAACTAATCAGCAGTGCTAGCAGGAAGGCGACTGCGAAAATTAAGTTGGGAATACGTCTACTTTTTAAGTTCACAGACAATTGTTTTGAATCTTTTTACTCCTTACCAGGCTCTGCCTAGTAAAGCAGATTCGGAGGCTGTACCTCCAATTTTCATCCAGTCTTTGACGAGGCAGAGCCTCTGGAGATAGGTTCCCAGGCACAGCCAGGGAACCAGTTAATTAGTGCGGGAACGTTAATTTTAAATCTGCCTACGATCGCCATTTGACGGAACAGCCTATTGCCTCTGTAGTTGAAGGCTCAACGGGTTGACTGTTGAGCAATTGGTCGATCGCACTCCGCAGATAAGAAACCTGCACCGCCGCCGGATCGTCAGCGTTGTCGTCAATTAAACCTTTATAGCGCAGTTTGCCGTCTTGGTCTAACAAAAAAACCTCCGGGGTTTTAGAAGCCCCAAAACTTTCAGCCACATCTTGAGCAACATCCCGGATGTAGGGGAAGTTGAGTTGATTGTTGGCGGCAAAAATTTTCATGTTCTCAAAACTGTCGTCGGGATACTGGTTTGCATCATTAGCATTAATCCCGATTAAAGTAACATCTCGATCTTGAAAATCTGCTTGAAGTTCTTTCATGCGATTGAGATACAACTGCACGTAAGGGCAATGATTGCACATAAATATCACCGCGATCGCCCGAAATTTTTCTAAATATCGAGCTAAATGGTGAACTTCTTCGTCAACTCCCGGCAGTTCAAAATCGGGAGCGTAGCCGTTAATGGGAGTACCCGTTGTATCCATTAGTAAACTCATGTTTTCAGGAGGTGAAGAGGAGTATTTGCCAGCATGAAAGATGAAACTGTCAGCACGAATAAAATTGGCTGTTGTTTGGCTTTAGCTTAATTCTAGCCTTGCCAACAGCCTATTTTGATTCGTGCTTCGCGATTTATTCCTCGTCTGGCTTTAGCCAACCTTGAGCTAGAGCTTGGTATCCAATAAGTTTGTATGCTAATTTGGCGGCGGTAAATTCTGAGACTACAGAATCTACAATAGGTGCTAATTCCATAATGTCACACCCGATTACTTCGTAGGACTCGAAGACGCGGCGCAAAAATGCGGTGAGGGAATACCAATTTAACCCGCCCGGTTCGGGTGTTCCCACCCCTGGAATTAAAGTCGGATCGATGCCGTCTAAGTCGATCGTCAAAAATACTCGCTTAGTTGTTATGCTGGCAATTGCGCGATCGGCCCAATCCGGTTGAGTAGCGATTTCTCTGGCTCGAATCACGTTTAGCTGTTTGGCTTTAATCAAGTCGGCTTCTTCCTTGCAGATAGCGCGAATCCCGATTTGCAGTGTCGGTAAGCCCATATCGACAACACGTCGCATCACGCAGGCGTGGTTGTGAATCGAGCCTTCGTATTCGTGTCGCAAGTCGCCGTGGGCGTCAATTTGCACGACTGTGAAAGGTTCGTTTGGGTATGCTTGGCGATAACCTTCGACAACGCCGGCAGTGATGCTGTGTTCGCCTCCGAGGGAGATGACAAATTTATTTTCGGTAACTAGCTGGTGGACTGCTGCTTGGGTTACTTGCAGCATTTCTGAGGATGAAACTGGTTGTCTGTTGCGGGTATCGGCGATCGGCTCTTTTGTATAAATTCCGACATCGTAGCAAACTTCGGCATCCAATTCTTCGTCGTAGCACTCGAGTTGATGAGAAGCTTCTAGAAGTTTGGCCGGCCCGTTTTCGCACCCCCGGCGGTAAGTGGTGGTAGCTTCGTAGGGAATTGGTAAGATTACTACTTTGGCGGTGTCGTAGTCGGGTACAATTTCAGACCCCAGAAATGGTACGACTGCTGTGGAAACGATCGTTGGCATAAGGGAAATTTTAATACAGCAAAGAAGTCAGCAGGTTTAATCGTGACATACTATCGGCTCTAACTGCAAAGTAGTCATTAGTCATTAGTCATTAGTCATTAGTCATTAGTCAGCAGTCAGCAGCTAACAATGCCCCATGCCCTATGCCCCATGCCCAATCTAAAATCTAAAATCTAAAATCTAAAATCGCATGACATCTTCTACTCCCGCTTTGTCAACACTTATTTCGCCTCAAACTTGGCTGTGGAAAGGCTTTCCGATTTGCTACCAGGCTGCTGGTTCCCAGGGGCCTGCGGTGGTGTTTGTCCACGGTTTTGGTGCGTCTTGGGGCCACTGGCGCAAGAATTTGCCGGCGCTGGCTGCTGATTGCCGCTGTTATGCGATCGACCTCATCGGTTTTGGCGGTTCTGCTAAACCCGCGCCCAAGCTTGAGATTGACTATACTTTTGAAACTTGGGGTCAGCTAATTGCTGATTTTTGTCGGGAAGTTGCGGGCGGGCCGGCTTTTTTGGTGGGAAATTCGATCGGCTGTGTGGCAATTATGCAAGCGGCTGTTGATTTTCCCGATATTGCTTCTGGCGTAATTTTACTCAATTGTTCCCTACGCTTGCTGCACGATCGCAAACGCGCCGAATTGCCTTGGTATCGCAGTTTTGGAGCGCCAATTGCACAAAAAGTTTTAAATGTCAAGTGGATAAGTCAATTATTTTTTAAACAATTAGCAACGCCAAAAACAGTAAAAAAAGTGCTTTTGCAAGCTTATCACCGTCCTGAAGCTGTCAGCGACGAACTGGTAAATATGCTGCTGGAACCTGCTAAAGACAGCGGCGCAGTTGAAGTATTTGTGGCCTTTATCAGTTATTCTCAAGGCCCGCTACCGGAGGATTTGTTGCCGCGTTTGAGCTGTCCGGCTTTGATTTTGTGGGGTACGGATGACCCTTGGGAGCCGATCGCCTTGGGGCGAGAATTGGCAAAGTTTCCGGCTGTTGAAAAGTTTATTCCTTTGGAGGGAGTGGGACACTGCCCGCAAGATGAAGCGCCGGAATTGGTCAATCCTATTTTACTCGATTGGATTAAAGAGCGATCGAGATTTGCCGACAATCCGCCCCTTTAATCAACAAAAAAATAGGGACTTTAGCTAAGGAATGAGAATTAAATAACTTCCACAAGATTGTGGGATGGGCGTCCCGCCCGTCCTTTTTGGACGGGCGGGACGCCCATCCCACAATCTTGTGGAAGTTATTTAATTCTCATTCCATCTGCGGTTTGCCTATTACATCAAAAATTTAGGCAAGAAGTTTAATCAAGAAAAAAGGCAGGGGGAAAAATGTTTATAGTAAGGCCTTTAGTCATTAAAAAGGTAAAGGATCAGGTTCTGACGGTAACAGACTTACGCCAGTATAAGCTGATTGGAGTCGATCAAAAATGTATTCAAAAGCTTCTTCAAAGTGTCTGGGTTCATCAATGAGAATCTTGAATTCGTGACCCCAAGGATAAACGGTGACAATGAAATTGTCAATAACTTTGTTAACACTCAAAGATATTTCGACTGTTTCGCGATCGCCCTTTTGGGGATTTTCGGGATTTTCGCAAACATCGATCGCACCATCAAAATACAGAATGCCATTGTCATCAAACTTCTGATTTTGCTTTTGAATCGGGCATTCCAAATAATCGCTCATTTGCTTGATAAAAATGTCACTAAAATCCTGACAAGCTTCGCAGGATTCGCGGTATGCTTGCCGGGATGCGGCGTAAGCTTTGCAAAGTTCCTCAAATTTAGACATAGAAATTACCAGTGTTAACTGCCCAACATATCAAGTGTGAGAGCGCAATCGCAATATTTTTAACAAGGTGTTGAATTGATCTGGTAAAGGTGCGATCGCCTCTATTAATTCTCCGGTTACGGGATGCTGCAATGTCAGCCGCCATGCGTGGAGGGCTTGTCCGGTTAAATTGACGCCGATAGAACGGTTAGAACTGTACATCGGGTCGCCGACAATGGGATGTTTGATCTCCGCTGTATGCACGCGAATTTGATGGGTGCGGCCGGTTTCTAATTGATAGTGCATTAAGCAATAGTTGCCGATTCTTTCTTTGATTGTCCAGTGAGTAACTGCGGGGCGACCGCCTTTTTCTACGGGTACTACCGCCATTTTTTTGCGGTCTGTGGGATGCCGCCCGATGGGTAGGTCTATTGTACCTGTTTCGGTGTTGGGAGCCCCGTAAACTATGCCTAAATATTCGCGGCGGGCGGTTTTGGTTTTGAGTTGGGCTTGCAGGTGTTGGTGGGCGATGTCGGTTTTGGCGATCGCGATCGCGCCTGTTGTATCTTTGTCTAATCTGTGTACGATTCCCGGCCGCTGAACTCCGCCTATTTCTGCTAGGGGACAGTGGGCTAACAAAGCGTTGACTAATGTACCATCTGCGTGTCCAGCGGCTGGGTGGACGACTAATCCGGCTGGTTTGTTGATGATAATTAGGCTGTCGTCTTCGTAGAGGATGTCGAGGGGAATTGCTTCGGCCTGCAACTTTGTGGGCTCGGTTTCGGGTAAAGTGAGGTGGATGCGATCGCCCGTTTTTACTGATATTTTTTTCGAGGTACAGGTTTCGTCGTTGACTTTGACATTGCCTTGTGATATGAGGCTTTGGATTCGCGATCGGGATAAGTCCGGTATCTGGTTTGACAGCCAAATATCTAATCGCTGATTGACATTACTGCGATCGAATTCCTCTGTATTTTCTACTGTGTAAATCTGTGCCGCAGTGTCTGTTTCTATCATTTAGTTTTTACTATTTTTTGCCAAGTCTGTAAAGCAAATATCTTAATCATAACATCTGTGAGTTAGTTCGCGATCGCACGGGTAGCGAGAAACCGGGTTTTTTCACAGCAATACTTCGTTTCTGCCCGCAGACTGGGTAAAAAACCCGGTTTCTTTGGTCGGAGTGGTTAAGTCGCTTGAGTATAATCGTCAATTCTATCTACAATTATCGCAGTGGCCGCAGCGCATTGATGTAGCTTCCTTGGTAAAACCAAAAGCTTGCAGCAAAAAGTGCCACCTGCACTCGCGATGTTTGAGATATTTTGCCATTTCTTCCGCTGCGGTAAAATTTTGTTTTTCGCCTTTTTGCTGTGCGGATTTGTCGATCGCATAATTAAAAGGATCTTGCCATTTTAATTGTCCGCTGCTGTGCAAGATTGAAAGGGCGATCGCGCTTTCGGGAAATTCGCGGGAAACTGCTTCTATATCGCCTTTAACTGGCAGTTTTTTTGCTAATTGCTGAGCTTCTCGGTATTGCGATCGCAATTTATCTTGAAAAAACTGCCCTCTTTGTTTATCTTCGGGATAAAGCAAACCCGTAGGTTCGCTAATCAATGTCAGGGCGATCGCCGATTTGCCGTCGCGTCCGCCTCTACCAATTTCCTGAATGTATTCCGATAATAGCAAAGGTGCTTGATAATGAACAACCCACCGAACGTCTGGCTTATTAATTCCCATACCGAATGCTGAGGTACAAGTCACGAATTTAAGGTCATTGTTCAGCCAAGCTGTTTCTATTTGTCGTCGTGATTCTGGACTTAAACCTGCATGATATGCTGCTGTTTCATAACCTGCTGCTTCCAACAAATCCGCCAAGCTTTCGCTATCTTTTCTCGTGCGGACATAGACTAAACCTGCTTGTTTGGGTCGAGCTTTGATAAAATTTAATAACTGCTGTTTTCGTCCTCTCGGCGTCCAGACTGTTTGCACTTGCAGGTGTAGATTAGAACGGTAGGGACTTAGCAAAAATGCTTCGGGTTTTTGCAGTTGCAAGACATTTTTGATTGTCTGCTGTGCTTCCGGGTTGGCGGTAGCGGTGAAAGCGGCGATCGCAATTTTACTGTTTGCTGGTTTAGCTTTCAACAAAGCCGATCGCACTGTTCCCAAACGGCGGTAAGCTGGTCGAAAAGTATCACCCCACTGCACTAAACAGTGAGCTTCATCTAATATTAAACCGTTGATTGGTATGTGTGGCTGACTGATAATTTCCCAAACTGGTTTGCTGAGTAATGTTTCGGGAGACAGGTACAGCAATCTTAATTTGTTTTGTTGCAGCGACTGCATAGTTTGTCGGCGCTGCGCTGTTGGCAATTGACTGTGGAGGAGGGAAGCGGGAAGATTGCGATCGCGCAATTCTTGTACTTGATTTTCCATCAAGGCGACTAACGGCGAAACTACCAAACTTAAGCCTGTTTGTAACAAAGCTGGTAGTTGAAAGCAGATTGATTTGCCGCCACCTGTCGGCATAATTATAAGTGTATCTTTTCCTGCTAATAAACTACCGACGATTTCTCCTTGGGGTGGTCGAAAGTCGTCGTATCCCCAAATTTTTTTAAATGCGGCGCGGGCTTGATTTAATGATGTTAGTTCTGGTTTAAAGTTCATTTGACTGAGTTAAAAAACTTGTATGGTTTCGCCACAACTAACGAATTTTTGGCAAATTCGGATCTTTTCGACAAGTCGAGAGTGGTAATTGTTCACCACCTTGTATCGTGGTAATTCTCATTCGATTTCTATCTGTCACCACATTTAAACAAGCACAGCCATATCCATAATTAACATTAGTTTTGACATATTCATCGTCGTTAAAAGGAGGAATATTGTTCATTCCTCCGGCTTGATATCCCCCTTGCACCGAGATAGTCCACTGAGCATCTTTGTCTTTGAGATACCAATTAGCAGGCGTGGGATTTATTAACCATCCGCACCTGGTTTCAGCCGCTTTCGCAGGAATAACAACGATCGAAAAAGATGAGATAATTGCAGGTATCAACCACTTGAGTTTCATAGCTTTACATCCTAATTTTTGAGCGACAATCATACAGTAATTACGCGCTTCAAGAAAAGAAACAGAAACCTGGTTTTTTAGCGGATCTGCGGGTGACAACGAAATATTGTCGCAAAAACCAGGTGTCTAACTACCTGCGTGTAAGTTTTGTCCAAAATCCAAAATCCAAAATCCCCTAAGACTCCTCGCCGTCTCGGCGGCCGAGCTCGTACACGCCGCCGCCAATACAGGCGATCGTACCCATAGATACCGCCCAACCAGTGCCCAGAGACAATTCGACGCCCCAATTGCACAATCCCCCCACAATCAAAAAGGGCAGAATACTCAACAGCGAAGCGTAAAAGGCATTTTGGGCTTCTCTGGCTTGGCGGGTTCTTTCAAACTCGGCTTCTGAGGTGTAGAGGGATCTCTCGGCAAAATTCATCCAGCGGTTGAGTTGCAGGATTACCCATTCTGTGAGGGGCGACAGGCCCCAGTACAGGGCCAAAGACCACAAGGACGCACCGGCGATCGCAGTTGCGTCTATGGCAAAACTAAAGGGAAAAATTTCAGTAAGCATTGCTTGATATTTGTGATGAATTTGAGATTTTGGATGTCATCCAAAATCCCCGAACTTAACTATAGTGTCAAGCAAAAGCTCGATCGAATTCAACCGCAGCACGAATTCCTCGGCCAATTTTTTTTTATCACCCCTAGCCATTTACCCGGAAGCCTTGACACGGGTTTTGGATGGAGTAAGATACACGTTGTTGATAAACTGATTCGCGATCGCGGGTAGAGCTCAAAGCCAATCTTGCAGCGAATTGGCATAACTTACATCTTGCACCCTTCTGAGAAACGGGCAAGATGCCCGTTCCACAAAGGATGATTTTTTTGTGGGCTGGGCCGGAAAGCCCACCCCTGAAAGCTTTATTGACCAGGGTGCAATATCTGAGCCTAACAGACAACGCAAACTCACACACACATTTAACTTTGAGCCGTGAAAAAAATCCTGCAAGACTCTAGAGGCCCGCTGACGGCAAAACGCTTTTTTCGTCTCAGACAGATGCTGCTGCTGGCACTTTCGATCGGCATTGTGTTGATTAGCCCTTATTTGCAGCAGCAGGTGGTCAAAGCTCAGTCAGGCTTACCAACCAGAGTAGCGACGGGTAATTTGTGGCAAGAAGCTTCTTTTCCAGTCGAAAACTTTGAAACCTACACTTCCCCCTTCGGCCCCCGTGGCGGGGATTTTCATTACGGGTTGGACTTGGCCGCCCCGGAAGGCAGCTATATCCGCAATTGGTGGGGCGGGCAAATTGTGGAAGTTTGGGAAGATGGCCGATGCGGCACTGGTATGATCGTGCGATCGGGAAATTGGGAACACATCTACTGTCACCTCAGAGGCCGAGTGCTAACGGCTAACGGCGGGCGTTATTATACCGATCGCGAAGGTACCTTGCAAATTTGGCAAGGTCAAACAGTGCCTGCGGGTGCGAGAATTGCCAGAGTTGGGATGACCGGCCGCACGAGTGGGCCTCACTTGCACTGGGGATTGAAGTACGGCGGCCGCTGGGTTGACCCGGCTTTGGTTCTCCGGGAAATGTACGCGCAACAATCTTAATTAGTCATTAGTTAGTAGTCATTAGTCATTAGTCATTAGTCATTAGTTAGTAGTCATTTTTGGGGTTTGTAGTAATGAGTAAAGTCCTGATTTTTTCGAGAATGAGGAATAAAGTCATCACTACAAACTTGAATAACTAATGACTAATGACTCTTTATGTTGGTGCCAACTCTTTTTTGTTTACCTCGGTGTAGCGAGCGACAATTTGGCGGAATTCATCGCCGTCGATCGTTTCTTCATCCAACAGCGCTTCGACAAGTTTGTCTACCAAATCCCGATTTTCGCGGATAATTCGGCGAGCTTCTTCGTAGCACTCAAAGGCAATTTCCCGGACTTGGCGATCGATCTTGATTGCCATTTCTTCGGAATACTCGGATCGCGAATTCCAGCTTTGACCCAAAAACACCTCATTGTTCGGACTTTCCAAAGCCACAGGCCCCAAATCCGACATTCCATAAAGCGTTACCATCTCCCTCGCGAGACTGCTAACTTTTCTGAGATCACTACCGGCACCGGTGTCGATTTCAGCATCGCCATAAATTTCGGCCTCCGCCGCCCGTCCCCCCAAAGCTACTTTAATTCGGTTTAACAGCAAAGCCCGACTTCTCAAACCTTCGCTGTCGAGCATTTCGTCGTCGAGCACAAAGCTAGTAAAGCCTTCGACCCCGCCGGAACGCGGAATAATCGTTACTTTTTCCACCGGGTCGGCATTTTTGAGCATGGTCGCGACTAGGGCGTGTCCGACTTCGTGGTATGCTGTCATCCACTTTTTCTTGCTATCCAGCAGCGGGTTAAGGGTAAGCCCGATCGTGATCCGGTCGATCGCGTCGTGAACTTCTAAGTTAGTAATCGTGTCTTTGCGACGCCTCGCAGTGAGAATTGCTGCTTCGTTGAGCAAGTTTGCCAAGTCAGCGCCGGAAAAGCCGGGAGTCCGGCGGGCGATCGTGTCTAGGGCAACTTCTGGGTCGAGTTTTTTGTTGCGCGCGTGAACTTGCAAAATCCCCAAACGCCCTTTGTAACTGGGTAAATCTACCGTTACTTGTCGATCGAACCTGCCGGGCCGCAGCAGGGCGGTATCTAGCACGTCGGGCCGGTTAGTAGCTGCAATCACAATCACGCCGCTGTTACCCTCAAAGCCGTCCATTTCTGTCAGCAACTGGTTGAGAGTTTGTTCGCGTTCGTCGTTGCCGCCGCCGATACCAGCGCCGCGCTGCCTTCCTACGGCGTCTATTTCGTCGATGAAGACGATGCAGGGCGAATTTTCTTTAGCTTTCTTGAACAAGTCGCGGACGCGGGAGGCGCCAACTCCGACAAACATTTCGACAAATTCGGAACCAGAAATGCTGAAGAAGGGGACGGCTGCTTCGCCTGCGATGGCTTTGGCCAGCATTGTTTTGCCGGTTCCGGGAGGCCCGATTAACAGAACTCCTCTGGGAATTTTGGCGCCGATGGCGTTGAAGCGTTCGGGTTTTTTGAGGAAGGTTACGACTTCTTGCAGTTCTTCTTTAGCTTCTTCGATGCCTGCTACGTCGTCGAACATCACGCCGGTTTTGGCTTCCATTTGGAAACGGGCTCTGGATTTGCCGAAGTTCATGGCATTTCCTTGAGATTGGGTCGATCGGCGCAGGATTGCCATCAGCACTGCCAAGACTGCAAAAATCACTAGCAAGTTTATTACTAAACTGACTGCTGCTGCGTTATCTGCTGTTTGTTTGACTTCAAAGTCAATCTTTTTGGCGCGGATTTGCGAGTACAGTTCTCGGTTGTTGTAGTCGAACAGACTAACTGATTGGGTTTGATCGCTTTTTTGATTTTTTAGCCTAACCTTGGCAGTTCTTTGAGTTTCGTCTACTTCGATTTTACTGACTTGCCCTTTTTCTATGTTGTCGATGAGTTGGCTGTAACTCATGGTGTTTGGCGCACTCTCGGCAAACACCGGGGTCGAGAGCAATATTCCTTGAGAAATCACCAAACTGCCCAGGATGCGCCAAAGATTCCGTCCTGGAATTGATTTTTTAGGATTCTGGCTCGACTTGTCTTTGTTTACAGCTAGATGCCCCAGCCATGCGTGTTTCCAAGAATTTTTCATATTGCTTTGCCCAAGGTTGAAGACTGCCAAGATTGACCGCTTGTGGTTTGCTACGTTCATTTATTTTAACAAGATGCCGGGTGTTGGATGGGTTTATCTCTCGCGGGCATCCTAAGAGGCCCCTCAAGAGGGGGGGTTTTGAATCCACGGCTCCTCAAGAAACCGGGTTTTTTACCTAATCTGCGGGCTATAACCCAGAATTTTGCTCAAAAAACCCGGTTTCTGGGCCCCCTCCACTGAACTTACCCACGGCTCCTCAAGAAACCGGGTTTTTTACCTAATCTGCGGGCTATAACCCAGGATTTTGCTCAAAAAACCCGGTTTCTGGGCCCCGTCGGTAAATCTAAAATCTAAAATCTAAAATCTAAAATCGATTGACAGTTGTCGATCGAACTTGCTATGTTAATCATACTCGTAATGAGTACGTTTTAGTCAAGCAGTTATTGTTTTTAAGCTTTATGGTAAAAATTGTCGGCATTGGTGGAAGTTTGCGGGCTGGCTCCTACAGCCAGTTAGCGTTGAAGGTGGCAGCAGAACGGGCGCAGGCTTTGGGCGCGGAAGTTGAAATATTGGATTTGCGATCGCTCAATCTGCCATTCTGCAATGGTGAGAATGATTATCTCGATTACCCAGATGTGGAAAAGCTGCAGAATGCGGTTAAGCAAGCCGACGGCTTGATTTTGGCAACGCCGGAGTATCACGGTAGCATCAGCGGTGCTCTCAAGAATGCCCTGGATTTGATGAGTTTTGAGCATTTGGACGGGAAAGTTGCGGGTGGGATTAGCGTTTTGGGAGGGCAAGTTAACAGCAACGCACTCAACGATTTGCGAACCATTTTGAGATGGGTGCACGCTTGGGTAATTCCCGAACAAATTGCGATCGGACAAGCTTGGAAAGCTTTTAGTCCTGATGGTAAATTATTGGATGAAAAACTGTCTGAAAGGTTCGACGAATTTGCTCGGAGTTTAGTGG
This sequence comes from Microcoleus sp. B4-C2, assembly GCF_036705265.1. Classification (NCBI taxonomy): domain Bacteria; kingdom Bacillati; phylum Cyanobacteriota; class Cyanophyceae; order Oscillatoriales; family Microcoleaceae; genus Microcoleus; species Microcoleus sp. B4-C2. Next base: position 25,934 of record NZ_JAUBUB010000009.1, on the reverse strand, counting down.
AAAATACGCGGAAATTGCGAGGAATTTCGTAATTGTCTTTCAGGAAAAACGCATTCCTGGACGCAACTGGCATATTATTCGGATACGTCAGTTGCCATAATTTCTCGATTTGAAGAGGCTTTCTCTCTAGCAGAGCACCCTACAAGCTGTAATGTAACAGTTAACAGTCAACAGTCAACTGAGTCAAAATGGCATATCGATCATGTCTCCGAAAGGATGGGGTACGTCGATCGGCATTCTTCCGGGTTTTGACTCATATTTGTCTATCCACTTTTTGGCCAATTCCAAAGCTTCCTCCTCTGTCTTGGCATTTTGGACGGCGACGTGGCGGTTGCCGCGGCTATCCCAAACCTCGACGTAGAAGACTTTCTGGGATTGAATAATCCAACCTTTATAAGTGTCTGCTGGTTCCATAGTTAGAATCCTAAAATAATCGGGCGGGGAGTTCCACTGACTAGCTAATTGTAAATATTGCCCTGCATAAAATGAATTTTACGGGGGTTTCTATAGTATTTTTGGAAAAAAGTCAGTTTTACGGTTAACCTCATGACCAGACTCCTGAAGCAATTATTTAACTGGAGAAAATATCTCCAACCTTTGGCCGCGACGATCGCGATCGCCCTAATCGCATCCCAGATGGCGGTATTGCCGGCATTGGCGACTGGCGTTTACGAAATACCGATGTTGTCGGCGGGCGATCGAACTTGGGTGTTCGACAAAGGCGACGTGCTCAGCCGCAGTAGCGAAAGCAATATCAGCAGCGTGCTCGACAACCTGGAAAACAAAACAGGGAAACAAGTCCGATTTGTCACCATCCACCGCTTAGACTACGGTGAAACGGCTGCCACTTTCACCGACCAACTGTTTGAACAGTGGTTTCCCGCAAAAGAAGACCAGACTAATCAAATTTTACTCGTTCTCGACACTGTTACCAACAGCGCGGCAATTCGGACGGGGGAAGGGGTGAAATCCCTGCTAACCGATGAAATTGCCCAGAGTGTGGCCGGGGAAACTGTGCAAGTGCCGCTGCGGGAAGCGAATAAATACAACGAGGCATTTGCGGCTGCAAGTACGCGCATTGCAACTGTTTTGTCGGGCGAACCCGATCCGGGTCCTCCTGAAGTTGTTGACAACATTCAAGTTGAAGGCACGTTTAAAAAAGCTGAAGAAACAGATCAAGGCAATGCCACAGTTGTTGTGGTTGTGCTGTTGGTGTTGGCGACAGTGATTCCGATGGTGACTTATTTCTGGTATCAAGGTTTTTCGTGATCGGGTGCTGCTTGCATCCGATCGGTTGCCGTTTTGTCAAGAAAATATGGCAGGGCTGCACTAATCTTGAACGTATTCTCGATCGCTCAACAAAGCAATTTCTGCCCGTACAAATTCCCGTCCCAGATAAGCCGCGTGATCTAACATTGTCACCGGGCTGGGGCGGGTTTCTTCTAGGATTTTGACACAAAGTTCTTTGGCGGTTCTGCCGGTAAAAAGTGTGGACTGAGTGCGTTCTACTTTGCCGCGGGCGGGGATGGGTTTGCCAGTTTCGGGATCGACGGCGAGGCCTCGATCGTCGATGATGTTGGTGAAATGTTTGGCACAAATTAAGCTGGTTTCGCGATCGAGATAGATGATGAAGTAGCCGCCTGGATCGAGGTCGATGTGGCGTTTGGATAGCTTGTCATCGATTGCGGTGAGGTTTTCCAATGTTTGACTCATGGTTGGTGAAAGGAAGTAAAGAATAGCTATATTTTTTTTGCTATTTCTAGTTTAGTCGGCTGTGGGACAAGTTTGGGACATTGGTTGGTTGAATGCGGGGGGAATTTTCGGGCGATCGACATTCTATCCGATATCTGTGGGGACAGGGCATTGCCGTGTCCGGCGGTGGCTGCTGCGACTTTTAATGAGTGGTATAAGATTGAGGACTGTCACAATACTTGTGGAACTTGATAGAATGAACCGCAGAGAGCGCAGAGAACGCAGAGTGAAAGAAGAGAGAGAAACAAAATATGTTATCACTGAGATATTGCACCATTTGCAATCAGCTTTTAAAGACCGGGTTGTCCTGCCCACCACCAGAAATTCACTCTTTGTGGAACAGGCATCTTGCCTGTTATTGAGAATAGTGCTCTTCGGTGAGTTATCATTGGGGTGAGTAATTTTGGGATTTAATTATAAATGAAATTTATAGATTTATTTTCAGGAATTGGAGGTTTCAGACAAGGTTTTGAAAAAATGGGCTTTGAATGCGTTTTTTCCTGCGAAATTAACAGCAAATGCCGACAAGTTTACACGGAGAACTTCGGTGAGGTTCCTTTTGGAGATATCAGTAAAATTAATCCCGTTGAGTTAGAAGACTTTGATGTTTTAGTCGCCGGGTTTCCGTGCCAACCTTTTAGCATCTGTGGCAAAAAGCGAGGTTTTGAAGATACTAGAGGCACGCTATTTTTCGAGATTTGTAAAATTATCAAAGTAAAGCAACCTCAAGTAATTGTTCTCGAAAATGTCAAGCACTTAATCCATCACGACAAGGGAAATACATTAAAAGTAATTATTGCCAGTCTTGAAGATTTGGGATACAGCGTGAATTACAAAATGCTGAATGCTAAAGACTTTGGAATTCCTCAACATCGTGAAAGAATATTTATTATTGCAACTAAAGGTAAACCATTCAATTTTTCTAGAGTTAAAATCCAGTTTACTCCAAAAATCAGGGAATTTCTAGACGAGACAGGAGATTTTGAAATATTGGATAAATCCGAGTATACTCTAATTGAGTCTCCGAGAAAGCAAGATTCGGGACTTTTATTTGTAGGTTACAGAAATAAAGGTACTTGGAAAACTGGCGTGAGGCCGAATACAGAACATTTATCGAGAGTTCACAGACAGCCTAATCGCATTTATTCGGTAGATGGAGTGCATCCGACAATTCCTTCGCAAGAAACATCGGGCAGGTTTTTTATCTACATTCCTGAGCAAGATAGGGTGAGAAAGTTGACGCTGAAGGAATGTTACCGTCTTATGGGTTTTCCTGAAGATTTTAAAAGTTATCCGAGTGCGGGGGAAAGTTACAAGCAAATTGGGAATTCGGTTTGTGTGCCGGTGGTGGAGGCGATCGCCCAAGAAATATTAAGTCAAAATTTATTGTATGATGAAAAGAAGGAACTACAAAGATGTCCAGAGTCCCGGATTCTGGAACCAGTTGAGACTCTAGTTAACACTCTTACTTGAGATTAACTTTCTTATTAAACAATTTTAGAATTAACCAAGCGCTAACTTTGAGCTATAATATAAGTCACCCAAGATAGATATAGTCGTCATGGAAGAATTACTCACCTTAAAAAGCTTACTGCTAAAAGGGGATATACCTGGGTCATTAGCTATAGTTGAAGAACTAGAAGAAATGAGCAAAAAAGACATCATTAAAACTATTCGCAGCTATGCAGTGATTTTACTATTGCATCTGATTAAACAGCAAGCTGAAAATCGCACAACTCGCTCTTGGGATATCTCGATTCGGAACTCGGTTCTAGAAATTCAGGAGGAAAATAAGCGACCGAGAGGCGCGGGTTTTTACTTACCTCTAGAAGAGTTACTCATTGTTTTAGAAATGGCGTATCGACAAGCTATTAACAAAGCTTCCCTAGAAGTGGAAGAAGGGCGTTATGAACCAAGAGAATTGTCGCAGTTAGTGAATCAAGAGGCACTTATTAATCAAGCAATGACTTTAATTTCACAAGAAGCTGAAGATAAGGACTAAAGTTACCCAAAGTCAGGAGACGGCAGTGCCGTTTCCCTACAATTAATTGAGGTAGGGAAACGGCAGTGCCGTCTCCTCGATTTTTGTAACGACACGGCAGTGCCATTTCCCTACTTGTCTTAAGCTGGAACTTGGATTCTTTCAGTGCCGGCAAGTTCAAAGGCTGCGTGAATTGCCTTCAAAGCAGTTACGCCTTGTCCTTCATCCACAACGCAGCTAATTTTAATCTCGGAAGTTGCAATCATTTGAATGTTGATTTGCTGGCGGGAAAGCGCTTCAAACATCTTTGCCGCTACTCCCGGATGCGCTACCATCCCGGAACCGACAACGCTAACTTTGGCAATTTGTGTATCGACTGCTACTTCGCCCCATCCGAATTCTGGGGCGGCTTTTTCGAGGACTATTTTAGCAGCTTCGGCGTCAATTTGTGCTACGGTAAATGCGATGTCGCGAGTTAAGATACCGTCGATATTGTGACAGCGCTGCGACTGAATGATTGTGTCTACGCTGATATTTTCTTCGGCTAAAAGTCCGAACAGTTTTGCTGCTACTCCGGGTCGATCGGGCAATTGGCGAATTGCCAGACGCGCTTGATTGAGATCCAACGCAACGGCGCGGACTGCAGGCGGTTTGTGGGAGGATGAACGCAGCCCAACAGGGGAGTTGGCGACATCAAATGTTTTGCAGAGTTCGGCAACGGCCCGATCGCAATCTTCGGCATCGATCGCACAACTAACTTTTACCTCGGAAGTGGAAATCATTTGAATGTTAATTCCCGCATCCGCTAAAGTCTTAAACATCTGCGCCGCTACCCTCGGACGACCGATCATTCCCGCACCCGCAATGCTAACTTTAGCTATGGGCCTTTCTTCTGCTTTCACTTCCGGTTCTCCCAATTCTGGGCGAGAATTTTTGCCGAGGGCGGGGATAATTGCATCTGCAACGGCGGTGGCTTGTTGCAGAGATTTTCGCGTCACTGTGAAGGCAATATCGTTAGTATTTCCTTCATGAATTGACTGGATAATTAAGTCTACATCGAGGTTTTGTTGGGCGATCGCACCAAACAACCGCGCTGCTACACCGGGGCGATCGGGCAAACGCAGTAGCGACACCCCCGCCTGATCTAAGTCAAATTCCACCGCATCGACGGCTTTTGCGAGCTCCAAGCCCTCCAAAGGCCGGGGTTGCGGGGGTGGGGACACTACACGGGTACCGGGGGCGTCACTCCAGCTAGAAAGCACTACTAGGGGCACGCCGTAATTCTTGGCAATTTCTACCGCGCGCGGGTGGAGGACTTTTGCGCCCAAACTCGCCAATTCCAGCATTTCGTCGCAAGTGATTTCGTCCATCAATTGCGCGTCGGCAACCAAGCGCGGATCTGTAGTCAGAATTCCGGGCACGTCGGTATAAATTTCGCATCTGTCGGCCCGCAGCGCTGCAGCGAGGGCTACTGCGGTTGTGTCGGAACCGCCACGGCCCAAGGTGGTAATTTCCAATTCTCCGGCATCGGCGATACCTTGGAAACCCGCCACAACAACAACTTTACCGCTTTTTAACTGACTCTCAAGGCGATTGGGATCGATTCGCAAAATCCGGGCGCGGGTGTGGGCGGCTTCGGTGACAATGCCGACTTGGGCGCCGGTGAGGGAAATGGCGGGCTGTCCCATTTCCTGCAATGCCATGCTCAAAAGTGCGATCGAGACTTGTTCCCCAGTGGAAAGCAACATATCCATTTCCCGCTTGTTGGGATTTGGGGAAATTTCCTTGGCGAGTTTAACTAAACCGTCGGTGGTTTTGCCCATCGCTGAAAGTACGACAACGAGAGAGTTGCCGAGCTGTGCTGTTTTTACTACTCGTCTGGCTACTTCCAAAATGCGATCGACTGTACCAACCGAGGTTCCGCCATATTTCTGAACAATTAGTGCCATAGATTCTACACAAAGCTACAAAATACTTATCAAATAATACAAGCAGCTTCTGGATTAGAAGTGGTAATTTTTAAAATTACCCTACGACAAACCGGAGAAAAGAGAAAAAATATCTGCGTAAACGACAAAAAATATGTGGGTATGGGCGGGTTTTACCAGCCCTTTAATTCTCTCACACCAATAATTTAATAAACCCGCCCTCTTGATTCGGACTTTAGCCTCCTTCTAGCTCTCGCAAACGCGCTTCTAAAGCTTGAATTCGCAGCTCGGCTTCTATTCGCCTTTGCCGTTCTTGTTCTGCTTCTGACTGCGCTTGTTCGACTGCCAATTCCGCTTGTTCGGCGACGAATTCCGCTTGTTCTACCCGTTCATCAGCGGCCAGCAGCAAATTCCCCTCAGCATCCCACCAGCGCATCCAAGGCAGTTCTACGCCCTGATAAATTCCTTGCCAAATGCCTAATTCCAATCCCATTGGCTCGATTTGGTAATGTCCGCGCTGATTTTCTGACATTAACTCAAATCTATCTTCTACCAAATGATAGCATTCTATTTTGGCTTTTTTGACTTCATAAATTCCGTAAAAAGCAGGTCGAATAATCCGCTCGTAAATCCAGAATTTGCCTTTTTTGGGAGTTTTATCTCTTTCTTCGCTGCCATCTCCAGAGACAAATTCTAGTATAATTAACGGCGGCATTAATTCTTTCCACATTACATAGGAACGCCGCATATTTCCGTCGAGAGTTGGCGGCACGTCGGGCACGTAAAACCAATCTGGTGCTTCGGCTCCTTTTTCTGGCGGTTCTGGGGGTTTCGGGACTCGCCAATAAATACCTGAATCTTGACCGATGCAGTATTGTCCGTCGGGATGAAGTTGGTCTAAAATGGGTCGGACAGATGTTGTTAACAGGATGCTTTGAGGGAGTTCTTGAAAGTTTTTCACAAAAGTACCGTCGGAGTCTGGTAATTGAGTGTGGTCTGGAAATTCTGTAAAATCTGTTACTAGAAGTTCGGGTTTTTCGGTGACACTCATGTTGACCTCTTGAATGTTTAAAAATTCTACTTCACATTGGGAACGGAATATGAGTCAGTACAAGTTAATTATTTTCGACTTTGACGGCACTTTGGCAATTACTCACAAAGCTATTGTATTTTGCTTTACCAAAACTTTTGAGACTTACAATATTGCCCCGCCTAGTGCTGATACTATTATAGGTACGATCGGCATCAATTTACCAAATAGCTTTAAAATCCTCCATCCGGCGATCGCGGAAAGCGCAATTCCTGAATGGGTTGAAACTTACCGCTCTTATTATCGGACTGAAGGTGAAAAGCAGGTAGAGTTATTTACCGGGACAAAGCAAGTGTTGCAGTTGGCGCGTCAGTCGGGATTGAGCCTGGGAGTTTTCAGCAACAAACAGGTTACTTTTGTTAATTTATTACTAAAAAATTTGAGCATTCACAGTTTTTTTGATTTGATATTAGGTGATAACGGACAAATAATTCCGAAACCCAATCCGACTGTTTTTCACTCGATTATTAAACCGCTGTTCCCGGAGTTGGATAACAGTCAAATTTTAATGGTTGGCGATACAGCGATTGATTTGCTGTTTGCTAAAAATGCTGGGATAGATGTTTGTTGGGCGGCTTACGGATATGGCGATCGCGCTCAGTGTCTCGCCCTAGAACCGACTTTCGCGATCGACGATATTTCAGAACTTGCTGTGTTCGTTAAAAATTAATTTTTCCTCGGTTTGTTTGAGAGAAGAGTTTGAATCATTTAACTATAAAGTATTTAATTAATTTTTTTTACGAGAGCCCGATGATGTATTTTTTATTTAACTAAAAAAATAAATGGCCGAACTTGTAAGCCGCCCAAACTCTGCCAAGCAAACCATACCAGAGATAGAGTTATGGTGGGAACAACTATTATAAATTAACAACTAGGATTCCTTTGAAGGTAGAAGGCACAAGGCAGAAGGCAGAAGGAAAAAAAAACGATGGAAGCCAGATTTTCTTTAGGTAGAATTTAGCGCCAAAATTCTGCATGATAGCCTTCTAACTTCTGCCTTCGGAAAACAGGGAAATTCTGTTAAACTTTAGGGTGTGCTGGCAGTCGGTATCTACAATAAACTCAATTTATAGAAACTCATGCAGATAGATATAAGCATTCCTTCTGAAACGCTATCGCCGACTCGTACTGGCGGCACACCGAATTTAATAGAAGAAGTATTTCGACTGTACGATCGCGCCCTGGCAGCTACCAGCAACGGCATCGCGATCGCGGACGCTACCCGGCCGGACAAGCCTATAGTTTACTGCAACGGTGCTTTCGAGCGGATTACAGGCTACAATCGCAGCGAAATAATCGGGCAGAACTGCCGCTTTCTGCAAGGCCCGGATACCGATCGCGCTGCCGTCGATCGCATCCGCGTAGCCCTGAAAGAACAACACGACTGCAAAGTAGTTCTGAAAAACTACCGCAAAGACGGCACCCCCTTCTGGAACGAACTCACCATCTCGCCGGTGCGCGACAGCAGCGGACTCGTCACCCACTTCATCGGCGTCCAATCTGATATCACCGATCGCTTCCAAGCAGAAGAAGCCCTCAAACAAGCCGAGGCAAAATACCGCAGCATCTTTGAAAACGCCACCGAAGGCATATTTCAAACCGCCCCAGACGGGCGCTACCTCAGCGCCAACCAGGCACTTGCCCGAATGTACGGCTACGATTCCCCGTCAGAATTGATCGCAAAATGTTCGGCAAAAAACATTTACGCCGATCGCACCCGCCGCGCTTCCTTCATGGCAGAAATCAGCAAAAACGGCTCTCTGAAAGAGTTTGAGTCTTGCGTCCGCCGCCAAGACGGCAGCACTACCTGGATCTCGGAAAACGTGCGCGAAGTCCGCGACGAAGATGGCGAACTCCTTTACTACGAAGGAACCGTCGCCGAGATCGCCGATCGCAAGCGCGCCGAAGCAGCCCTGCGAAATCAACAATACTGGCTGAAAACCGCGATCAACGCCGTCCCCGACGCGATCAACCTCACAGACAGCGAGGGGCGCTGGCTGATTGCCAACGACTGCGCCCTCCAACTTTTGGGCTGGGAAACCGCAGACTATCAGGGCAAAACTACTGCCGAACTCGCTGCCGCCGCCGATCCCAGAGTCAGAGAAATCCTGCTAACTTGGCAGGAAACCGACGAAACCACCTGGGAAGCAGGCACTCTTACCTCCAGCCGCCAAATTGTCCCCTTGCCCACAGGCGGCAGCAATTTGTTTGAAGTGCGAAAAGTGCCACTGTTCAACCCTGACGGTTCGCGCAAAGGTTTGGCAGTGGCGGGGCGGGACATCACGCAGGAAGTGGCAGCGGATGCAGCTTTGCGAGACAGCGAACAGCGGTTTCGGGCAATTTTTGAACGCGCTGCGATCGGCATGGTAGTCGCTACCCTCGAAGGTGTGGCGATCGCCACTAATCCGGCATTTCAAGCTATGCTGGGGCGATCGGAAGCTCAACTGCGGGGTCTCGGCCTCGACGACTGCGCGCACCCGGAAGACGCACAAGTTTCGCGCGAGTTGCGCCAACAGTTAGTCGCGGGCACCCGCGAAGCATACCAAATTGAGAAGCGCTACCTCCGCCAAGACGGCAGCATCAGGTGGGGACGCCTCAGCACCTCTGTCATCGACAGCAGTCAGGGAACGCCACAGTTTATTTTGCAAATGGTAGAGGATATTACCGATCGCAAAGAAGCCGAGTCAGCTTTGTTCCAAAATGAGGCTAAGTGGCGATCGCTGATTCTCAACAGTTCCGACATCATTACTATTCTCGATGCTAGCGGTCGCATTGTTTACGAAAGCCCTTCTGTAGAAAGAGTTTTGGGCTACGAACCCCTTGAACTCGATCGTCAAATTGCTCTCGATTCGATCCACCCTGACGACATTGCCTCGGTGATATCCGACGGCGAAAAACTGATCGCAAATCCAGGCGTTCCGATCGCCCTAGAAGGTCGGTTCCGCCGCGCTGACGGTTCTTCGTGTTTTCTCGAAGGTGTGGGCATCAACTTGCTAGCAGACCCCGCTGTGAAAGGAATTGTGATCAACTCCCGCGACATGACGGCGCGCAGGCAAGCAGAGTACCGCCTCAGCAAAATCAACGAGTGCTTTTTGGGATTCACCACCGACGCCGCTGAGAACATCCAGCGCCTGACATCCTTAGCCGGCGAGCTTTTGGGCGGAAACTGCGCCATCTACAGCCACGTCGGTGGCGGACTGCTGCAAGCGATCGCGACTTGGCAAGCGCCGCCGGACTACCCGCTAGTCGATCGCGCCGAGGGCCACATCTGCACCGATGTATGCAGCAAAGGAAGCGATCGGGCTGTTGCCATTCCTGACTTGCAGAACACGATCTACGGCCAAATCGATCCCGCTGTCATCCGCTACCAACTGCGAAGCTATCTGGGACAAGCAGTGCGGCTGGGCGACAATTACGTGGGTGCGATGTGCGTTCTCTACACTGAGTCGATCGCGCCCACAGAAGCCGACTGCAAGCTGATCGGAATTATTGCCGGGGCGATCGGAGTTGAGGAAGAACGGGCCGCCGCCGCGTCGCGCGATCGGCAAAAATCCCAAGAATTGCAAACAGCTTTGCGCGAATTGCAGCAAACTCAAATGCAGTTAGTACAAACCGAAAAAATGTCTTCCCTCGGACAAGTGCTAGCAGGAATTGCCCACGAAATTAACAACCCAGTTGGCTTTGTCGCCGGCAACCTCTGCCACGTCCGAGGCTACGTTCTAGACTTGTTAGAAATCGTGCAAGTCTATCAAGAAGAGTACCCAAATTCCCCTACAAAAATTCAGCAACAAGCCGAAGATATAGACTTAGAATTTCTAGCAAAAGACCTGCCAAAATTGCTCAATTCAATGCAGACCGGATGCGAGCGCATTGTAGAAATAATTCAAACTCTCCGAAATTTCTCGCGGGCGGACGAAGCAAAAATCAAAACTGCCGACATTCACGAAGGTTTAGAAAGTACCTTGTTAATGTTAAACAGCCGGCTGAAAGCCAAACCCAACTGGCAGGGCATTAAAGTTATTAAAGAATACGGAGAACTGCCGCAAATAAACTGTCATCCCGGACTGTTAAATCAGGTATTTATGAATGTATTGGCAAATGCGATCGACGCCTTGGAAGAAAGCTGCATCCAAGCAAAAGACACAGCCGATTATACCTTTCCTACTATTACCATTCAAACAGAAACAATTGATGATAAGAGCATTTTAATTCGGATTAAAGACAATGGCTTGGGCATTCCCGAAGATCAGATTGTGCGTTTGTTTGACCCGTTTTTTACCACAAAACCCGTAGGCAAAGGCACAGGTTTGGGTTTATCAATTTCCCACCAAATTGTCGTTGAAAAACACAACGGCAAATTGCAGTGTCACTCGGAACCCGGTAAAGGCACTGAATTTATCATCGAAATCCCAATTCGTTGACATCAGGACGACGCTAATCAGGATATAGCAATCCTCGCATCATTTGTGAATTTCTTACTTCCTCTCCGCGGGTTCGGGGAGGGTTGGGTGGGGTAAAAAATTTACGACTCATTGAGGATTGCTATATAATTATGTTCAAGTCAGCCCTAACTTACTTAAAAACTAAACTGCGTCCGCAAATTGCCCACAAAAATTGTCGGGTTGTTATCGAAATTGTTGGGATTGCCGATCGCATAAAATGCTGGTACGATCGAAACATGGTCGGTGAGAGGAAAATAATAAGTTGCCTCAATTTCGTACTGCGTGCCACCGTTACCCCCGCCAGAAACCAGAAACCTCCGACCGCCAGTAAAGTCAAAAGGTACTAAATATGACACCGTAAGCAAAGCTCCTTCTTTGAACAAATCGGGAAATGCAACTCCTAACTGATAAGATTGATTTTTGATCGTGCCGTCGGGTCGGTTAGTCTTGGGAAATATATTGGTTTCGGCGTAGCCGTAACGGCCGAAAAGACCAAAACCGCGAGTGACTGACCAATCGAAATTGAAACTATAAGTATTCGCAGTCGCATTCCCCAGCCGACCACCAAAACCGTCATCTGCCACACCGTTTAACGGCTTGCTGTTAGGAGATCCAATTAAGCCGCCGATTTGCTGGATGTTTGAACGGCTGTACAAAAAGCGCAAATTAGTCCGATCGCTCGGACTGAATGTTAATTCTGCTGTAGTCGTATTTGTCCCGTCAAACAAGCCTTGAGACGGATTGGAAGCCGAATTAAACACGGAAGTTGGCAAAAATTCTGTACTCTCGCCCAAGTAACCAAAACGCAGTTTCAATGCGCGGCCGATATCCCACAAAGCCAAAGCACCGGCACCGCGTCTGGTAGCGCTTAACAAAGGGCTGTTGTTAGAATTAAAGCTGCTCGCACCGTCTACGAAAAAGTTAAATTTATTGTTGTCAAAGTAGCGGTAAAAATTAATCCGCGGCCCGACTACTACTTGCAAGCTGTTGGTAAGCGGGAACCGATAGGAAAGTTCCCGCAGGATAACTTCATTGGGATTTGCTCCGGCAGTTTGATCGAGAAAAGGAGTGCCGAATGTATTGAAAAAACCCGTTGAAGTATACTGGTTGGCGGGGGAATTGCCGTTACCTACAGCTAGCTGTGTAATCAATTCGTCTTTCCCTGTAAAGGAAGTAGTGAGAGTCAACCAAACTAACTGACTGAAAGTGATTTCTGGATCGTCCACTCTCTGCACAATTGGTCTGTTGGTGACAGGATCGCGTCCGGCTACTCGATCGAGCGGAGCAGCATTTCCATTTGTTGCTTCAACTCGGACTCGATCGCCCGCAAAAGCTCCAGTCAGGTTAAACCAAGCAAATCCGTTTAGTTTAGTTGTCGTGGAAAATTGGTTGGCCTCCAATTCGGCAGTGCGGGCTTCTAAAGCATCTACTCTACCGCGCAATGTAGCTAATTCTGCGGCAAATTCTTCTTGCAATCTTTGCAAAGCAAGTAAATCTTCTCGCTTGACTAAATTACCAGTAGAACCGCCAATTTGTTTGGTGATTTGATCCAAGCAAGCGTTTAATCCGGCGGCAAATTCGTAGCGAGTCATTGCTCGATTGCCTCGGAATGTGCCGTCTGGATATCCCGCAATGCAGCCGTATCTTTCTACTAGGGATTGCAAGGCTTGAAAAGCCCAATCTGTCGGCCGCACGTCGGAGAGTTGGGAAACAGAAGTGACTTGTGCTGCGTCTTCTTGTATGCTGAGGTCATCAGCGGTGCCCGTCTCGCTGCTGATGTCGGCAACTTTGCTGGCTTCAGCAACGTTTTGAGACTGAGGAGAGTTTGCAATTTCTAACTCCTGTGGGGGCAATTCGCCAATTGCCTCCGTTATTTCTGGGGTTGTTGTTGCACGATCGACTTTTGCTATATCTTGTTTGGGTAAAGCACGATCGACTTTTGCTATATCTTGTTTGGGTAAAGCACGATCGACTGTTGCTATATCTGTTTGGGGTAAAGCGCGATTCACCCATGCTGCATCTGTTTCGGGTAAAGCGCGATCGACTTTTACATCTGTTTCGGGTAAAGCGCGATCGACTGTTGCTATATCTGTTTCGGGTAAAGCGCGATTCACCCATGCTGCATCTGTTTCGGGTAAAGCGCGATCGACTGTTGAGTTAGTCTCTGCGGTAATCGCCGCTAACTGCGGTATCTCAATCTTACCTGCTGCCAGCGCTGCGTCTGGGGTAGCCGTAGGGACGGCACTACCTTCTAGCGCAACTTCTGGAGTTGAGGTATCCTGAATTTGAGCTGTTGCTGCGATCGGCCCCAAAGGCACTGCCGCACCAGAAATCAAGAAAGACAGCCAAAAAGCTTTAACGGAGGTTGAATTATTCACCATACCACTCACACCACTTGTTGAAAATTAAATCTGGCCCATCTTAAACGATAAGCTTGCTTATAAATGTAGTTGGTTTAACAAATTCTTATAAATAGTTAAAATTATTTTAGGAAGCGATCGATTTCCAATCACTAATGACTGATGACTACAGACTACTGACTCCTGACTAATTCCCCAAATGAAGTTTTTATTAGTTACAGATTTAGACAACACGCTAGTCGGAGATGACGAAGCAACTCAAGTTTTCAACCAGCGCTTGCAACCTGTGCGATCGCAAATTTGTTTGGTTTACGCTACCGGGCGTTCTTATGCTTCAACTTGCGAATTAATTGCCCAAAAGCAACTGCTATCACCCGACTATTCGATCGCAGGTGTAGGCAGCGAAATTTACCAAGACGGAATCCTCGATTTAGATTGGGCGGAGTATCTTTCTCAAGACTGGGATAAAATGGCGATCGCCTCTTTAGCACAGCAGTTTTCCCAGCTTAAACCCCAATCCGTAAAAGAACAAAATCCTTGGAAAATCAGTTATAGTCTGGAACCAGCAGCAGAAAATAGCTCGACAATCAAGGCTTTGCAGCAAAAGTTAACTGAATCGGGACTGCCAGCTCAAATCATTTTTAGCAGCAATAGTAATGTAGATATTTTACCACAAACTAGCAATAAAGGCAATGCCCTTACTTATTTACAAAAGCGCCTACAAATTCCATCTGAAGCAACATTAGTTTGCGGTGATTCTGGCAATGATATCAGTATGTTTGAGCAGGATTTCCGGGGAGTAATCGTCGCTAATGCTCTATCAGAACTCTTAGAATGGCATCGCGAATGCGGCACTGAAAATCATTATTTAGCTGGTTCTGCTTCCGCTTGGGGAATCATGGAAGGAATGGCATATTTTTGGGAATTTTGATTGCCAAAAATTCGGTTTGGTTTGTAGTTAGCTGTGAAGTCCTCAGTACAAACGCACCCCAAGCACCCCAAGTCCTGCAAACAGTTAAAATCTGTTCAGGAATCTCAACCGCGTATCGATCGAACCTGCGAGTTGCGATACCATCAGCGTGTACTGCTTTATCAAACCTAATCGAACTTCACTTGAGTTACCTCAAGCGAGTTGAAGTTTATTTCCTAGCCTCTTGGGCCCAACGTAGTGGAGGGAGTCGGCTATCCCAAGATAAGTCGGCTATTCCCCGATCGCCAAAGGTTCTATAGTGAGTTTAGCGCCTAAACCTAAATTACTCTCTCTATAAAAACTTATTTTTCTAGATGAACAAGATGTAGGTTGAGTCAACTATTTGCCCCTTTAGTTCAGTTCGCCAACGCACCGCCACATGGAACAAAATACTTTACCCGTAGAGGTGATTCTCTCTCACCCCCGCCAATATTTAGGTAGCATTCGGCTGGATTGGACGCCGCAACCGGGGAACTATCTAGATTTAGAGGGACAAACCTACGCTGTTTTGGAACGCCACCACCGCTATCAACTCAAATCCGGCCGCTACCAACTGCAAAAAATTGCCCTGTACGTGCAGTCGGCCACACCGCCGACGGAAAGAACTTTTGTAAGCGGCATCTGGGTTATTGGAGATGCTAGCTGTCGCTTTAATGCTCGATCGGAAATTCTGCGCTGTGCTGTCAATCCCAATGGCCCGTGCAACTGCTGCTGCGATTACCAACAGTCTTGAACCATCAAGTCAATCGATTTTAGATTTTAGATTTTAGATTTTAGATTTAAGCATTGAGCCCACGGATAAATTCGGGGGCGCATTTATCGGATACAGGTTTTTTATTTCTGGACGGATGAATCACGTGGCGGGTATCCTGGATGCTTTCCGTCAGTACACAATTTCACCTCGCCCAACTGAGAAACCGAGAGTGCCGAGAATCTCGGCGTCTCCCTCAATGACAATAAACTATCAAAACCAACTAGCAACTCTGGAATCGAATTTAACTTCTTCAGGTAGGGGGTAATCTATCTTCTGATAGCTGTGCAGCACGTCGCGAATGCCAGTATGAATCAAATTTTCTATGTGCAGCAACTGTTCTGAAGAACAGCTAACCTGAACTGTTTGGTTTGACACAGACTCGCCGGAGTTGATCGCAGTATATCTATTAGGAACTCGGCTGAGCACATAAGCAATTAAATCTTGTCGCAATCCCGAAGGCGAAAAAGCTTGTTGGTATGGGTGCTTCGGATAAGACTCCAAGATAATTTCTACTTCCTCTGTGACTACAGCCAAGGTAATATTGACAAGATTTTTCTGCATTTTCCCTGTCCCCAAAGACTCGTTAACTAATATTTTTGTGATCCTTCTCGTTTTCGTCTGATTTCTCATGAATTTTAACCGGCTAATACCGCCCATCGTTCTTCGGTCATCACCAGCTCAAACTCAGAACTTACCTCTTCTATAACCCGCAGCACGTAGCAGGGAATCTTGTCGGATAAAATAGCACTTGCCACCGTACCAGTGTGAATTTCTAAGACTGCTTCTGCAGCAGCTTCAAACATCAGTCGCTGTCCCGGAAACATCACTCTTTCAAAGTACCAATTAGGAATGTTCCCAATCCGAACCACCTGAACTAGGTTGGTAACATTTGCGTAATAGCACAGAATCTGGTTGTTACCTTTATAAGATAGCTGATCAGACATTTAAAAAATCTCCACACTCTTTCAAAAACTTACTGAGACTTGGCTTTGCCTGTTAGTGGCAATTGTGAGTTTGGATCTTGACAAAAGGACAGACTTATTTTTTTTGTGTTATTCTATAGCACGAATCACATCTTCAGTTATTAATTTTTGTAGCATTGAGTAATCCTGCCAACATTGAGAGGTTTGGCGAAGAAACCCTGTTTTTTCCGGCGAAAACCCCCGGTTTGTTTGGTATGCAGGGCCTATATCCTGACTTATTAAGGTTGTTGTTCTGTTGCACCCGTTAATCGAAAATACCGTCACTTTCCCGAACTCTCCTGACAACAGATTCACTCTTTGGCAGTGGAATGGTGCTGAGAGTGCGATCGACCTTTAGATCCTGAGCTTGGAGTAAACTTTATCTAAAAAATATGAGGAAATTATGAAGACCATCATTTTTTTTGATAAATCTACTTTTGCCGAAGCAGGGATTACAATACTTAAGCAAAAACCCGGTTTTTTAGCCAAAAACTTGACTCCATCTGTGCTCCTGGGTTAATAAACCCGGTTTCTGAGGGAAATCTGCGTAAATCTTGGATTAGCAGGCTGAAACCGGGTTTTTTACCAAAAAACTTCGCTGCATCTGTGAGCTCGGATTAAAAAAAACCGTTCTTGAGGCCAATCTGTGTAACTTCTGCAGGAGTTATTCTGCCTGTAAATACGGTGATAGCCGATCGGCTTTGCAGGTAACAAAAAACCCCGACTCCCTGAGATCATCTCTAGAATTTCTAGGGAATCAGGGTTTAAATGAACGAATCACCGATCGATCTCAAAGCTAAATCAAAAAAATGAGGAAATTATGAAAATAGCCGGAAAAACTAGCACTTTCCTCGACGCCTAAACCCGGTTCAATAACATAACTGCGTTATTTTCGCAAGAATCAAGGGAATGAGAAAGCGGAGTTTTGATCCTCATCCGGCTTTAATGCCTCTTTGATTCTGCCGTCGGGCTGGGCCGACTTTGTTTGTCTAGTAGCGGTTTCAACTGCCGAGTTTGATCTGCTATCTGCGATGTATTTTACCCGAGTTTAAGCTGTCGCGCATTTAAATTGTATATTAAGGGCGGGCGGGACGCTAGGGCCCCTACTCCCCACAAGACTTTAATTTTTTTTGACCTACAATTTAAATGCCGCCACAGCTTAAAGCAACGGTTCCCAACCCAGAATTTCCGCCACTTGCTGTGCCAAAATCAAAGGATCGAAAGGCTTTGCAATCACCCCCGCTACCCCCAAATCAGCAAATTTGCTCAAATCCATCGCCTGCACCTTAGCCGTCAGGAAAATCACCGGAATCCCCCGAGTAGCAACATTGTTTTGTAGCAAACCAAACAGAGTAAGTCCGTCCATATCCGGCATCATCACATCTAGTAGAATAGCGTCAGGGAGTTGAGTTTCAGCTAACAGCAATCCTTGGCTGCCGCCTGGTGCGCTTAGTACAAACCAGCCGCCTAAATGTTCCAGACAAGCCTGAATCACGCTGCAGAGGTTTTTTTCATCATCAATGACCAGAATGCGCTTTGCTGACATAATTAAAACTCAAATTTTAAATTAATCATGGTAAACCGAAAAAAAACTTAGGCACGCTGCCTCCTCAACCGGGTTTCTTGAAAGATATAGCAAAAGGAAGAAGCAATAAAATTAAGAGTTTCAGCACTTAAAAACGTCCTAATCGTCGGGCGCTGTTGATAGATTTTGCCGCTCACCTACTTAAACCCTGAACATAAAAATCGACCTATCAGCCTCCCACAATCATCCTACCCGCGTGGGTTGCCAGGAACTTGAGCTTTCGCGAGATATTATCAAAGCAATCTCAAACCTCCAAACTTTTTCCCCCCTCGCCTTCCAACGGTGCAGGGACTGTGAAATAGAAACTGCAGCCTTGTGAGACAACACTTTCGACCCAAATTCTGCCCCCGTGCTGCTGTACTATGCTGCGACAGATAGCCAAACCCAAACCCGTACCTCCTTTTTGGCGGGAGTCAGAAGCATCGACTTGTTGAAACCGTCCAAAGATTGTTTCTAGTTTATCTGCCGGAATCCCCCGCCCTCGATCTTTGACTTCAAATAAAACCCGCTCGCCCAAATCTTCCACCCTGAGAGTTACTGTACTTCCAGGAGCGGAGAATTTAATCGCATTGCTCAACAAATTTACCAGCAGTTGAACGATTCTGTCGGGGTCAGCCCAAATTTTTGCTGTTCCGGGCAAAATCAACAAATCAATGTTATTTTCAGCAGCCAAAGAAAGTACAGCTTCGGCAGACTTCCGCATCAAAACCTGGGCATCGCACCACTGCTTGACGAGGATAACTTGGCTCGAATCGAGCCGTTCTAAGTCGAGAATATCGTTGACCAAACGCACTAACCGTTCGGTATCGCTCGAAGCGATTTCTAACATCTGTTTGGCAGTTTCCGGTTTATTTTTCAGTACCCCAGCCGCCAGCAAACCTAAAGAACCGCGAATCGAGGCAAGTGGCGTTCGCAGTTCGTGGCTGACAATCGAAATAAACTCATTTTTCATTTTTTCAATTGCCCGACTTTCTGTGATATCTGTGACTGTGCCCACGTGACCAATTAGTTGAGCTTTGTCGGAAAAAATCGGAGCTGTTTTAAGCCGACAAAACCGAATGGTTCCGTCTCGCTGGATGTGGCGAAATTCGCCGGAAAATTCCCCATCTAGCGATTGCGATTGAGACCACTTAGACAGAATTAGTTTGAGGTCTTCGCGGTGAACAAACCGCATCCAGCCGTTTCCTAAAGCCGCTGCCGATGTGAAGCCACCAATTGCTTGACAGCGAGGATTTGTATAGGTACATTTCCCCTCAGTATCGATTTTGAAAATGCCCACGGGTGAACTCTCGCTCAGAGAGCGAAATAAAGCTTCGCTTTCCCGGAGTTCTGCTTGAGAGCTTTCTAGTTCTCTGGTTCGCTGCAAAACTCGCATTTCTAACCGTTCGTTGAGCTGTTGGAGGGTAGCTTCAGCAAGTTTGCGATCGCTAATATCGCGGTGGACTGATACCCAGTGGGTAAACTCACCATTTTCGTCCGCTATGGGGACAATGCTCATTTCTACCCAAAATTCCGTCCCGTCTTTGCGGTAATTGATCGAGTCAACCCGCACCGGCTGCCAGGTTTTCAAAGCTGTCCGAACTCGATGGAGACTGGCGCGATCTGTTTTTTCACCTTGGAAGATGCGTGGCGTTTTGCCCACAACTTCTTCTAGTGTATAGCCGGTCATTCGCGTGAAAGCTGGGTTGACATAAATAATTCGCGGCCCCGGTTCCTCAATCGGTTCAGCTTCGGTAATTAACACGGCGTCGTTAGTGGTGGTGACTGCTGATTCCAACAGGCGCAACTGCAATTCTCTAGCTTTGCGATCGGTAATTTCTCTAACAGTCCCCACCATCCGCACTGGATCGCCGGCTTCGTTGTAAAAAAACTTACCTTTTCCCTCCATCCAGTGAATGCTGCCGTCGGGCCAAACCACGCGCTTTTCGTGACAGTAATCTCCTCGCTGGGCGATCGCCTGATTGATAGCATTCTCCATATTTTTAAAATCTTCTGGGTGAACGCAAGCTGCAAAACTTTGATAAGTTCCGGCAAAAGTCCCTGGGGCCAACCCAAACAACTCTTCGTGTTCCCTCGACCAAACTATGTGATTTTTCTGCACGTCCCAGTCCCAAAATCCAATTTTGGTAGCCGACAAAGCTAAGCTAAGCTGCTGATTGATTTTCCGCAGCTCAATGCTAGTAATAGCAACTCGAAGTTCTCTGGCTATTTCGATTTCGCACTGCTGCCAAGGCAAAGATTTTGACCTCACATTTTCTTGCCACAACTCAAAGGAAATGCGAGGAGAAATTAATCGGGTGCCATCCGGTTTAAATTCAATTTTTCCCTCTGGTGGACCTGCCCAGTTGACAGTTTGAAGTGCTTCGGGACGGAACCACAAAATGTAATAATTTTGCATCTCGGACATGGCAAGCACCAGTAAACCGCTAGCAAATTCTTGAAAATTATCGGCGGGCGGATACAGTTTTGAGAGAGAATCTGTATAAAAAACCTCATTATTTATTTGAGTTTTTATCCAAGCAATTAAGTTTTCGATTTCTACCAATTCCGGGGTTTGCCCGATGGTTGTTAAATTTTCATTGGCACACACAACTCCACCGGTAGCACCCACTAAGGCAAGCAATTCATCTCGGTAGGTTAGTAAACCTTCTACAAAGCAGTTTTTTTGATAAATTTCCGTGATAAATTTTTGGCAAAGTGCTTTTAAATAAATAGCATATTCCCGGTTTTCGCTATCTTGTTTATAGCTGAGTTCTAAATTCACAAACTTCGCTAGTAGTTCGCAAGCAGTTCTTGTTTCGTAGTTGACATACTTTCGTGTTGGATGGTGACAGGCAATCAATCCCCAGAGTTTTTTATCTTTGATTAATGTCAGAGTCATGCTAGCAGCCACGTTCATATTTTTGAGATATTGAACGTGGCAAGGCGAAACTGTTCTCAACAAAGATCCGCCCATATCTAAAGGGCTACCCGTCAGCGGATTGCAGTGAGGAATTAGTTCGACAGGCTGACAGTTAATATCGGGAATAAACCGAATTAAATTCATGCTGAACAGGTTTCTTGCTTGGGCGGGAATATCGGTAGCCGGATAGTGCAGTCCCAATAAAGGAGCCAAACTTTCTACTTTGTCTTCGGCGACAACTTCCCCCGCCCCGGTGGCATCAAATTGATAGACGATCGCTCGATCGAAACCGATTATCCTCCGCACTTCTGCAACTGCTGTCTGACACAGCACTTGCAGGTTTGGTGTTTTGTGGATTTTGTCGATCGGCTCTTGGACTAAATTATAACAATTGAAACAATCGCTCGTTTTTGGAGAAACAACCGACTCTAGTTCAACAATTAATGCTGAATTTGATTGATGTAGCGTCCCCTCAAAAAAAGACTGGCGGTCTTGACTTTTGAATGATAATCTGATACCATTACGTTGGTCTTTTTCAAATAAAGCTTTTTCAATAGCCTCAATTTCCTCAGTCTCGACAAATTCCTCTAAAAATTTATCCAAAAGTTGTTCGGGGTAAAGGCCCATCGCCTCAAAAGTATTGTTGCTAACTTGCAAAATTTTTAACGCCGGAGATTCCAGCACCAAAAGGATGCCGTGAGGTTGAATCGAACCTGGGGCGTAAATTAGTTCGCAGTCGCTGTTATTGAGAGTGCCTGTGTCTGAGGGCAATACCATCGCTTTCATCTGATTAATATTTCTCTAAATTAGCCTGTGTTCTCGATCGGCGGGCTAGCATTAATCAACAGCACCGCGTCGCAATCACACAATCTAACCATCCCCAGTCTTGGCTAAGGCTTCCTAATTTGTTTCGGACACGCACTGCATATTTGCTCCTAGTTATCCCATTTTAAAAAAAGAATACAACTGTAGGTACGTGCTCGAAACCCATATCTCATCAGCCATTCCCAGTTCTTCAATTCTTTAATTTTTTAAATCTAAAATGGGATTAGCGCTGTGCCTGAGCCAGTCTGTTTCTCAGTTGAGTCCGCTCCAAACGATTCAGGAGGCGAGCAATTAATTCCGGTTTCACGATCGGCTTGTTAACGTAGTCGTCAGCACCTGCGACAAACATTTGGCGCACGGTTTCCGACTCGGAATGAGCTGTCAAAAATAGCACGGGGAGCTTGCTCCAGCGCAAATCGTTGCGAACTGCCAAACACAGCTCGATACCGCTGTAACCGGGCATCTCCACATCTAAAATTAGCAAATCCGGACAAGTCGTTTCGAGTACCTCCCAGAACTTTTCGGGATCGTCCAATGTTGTTACTTGAAATCCCCAAGGTTGGAGAATCACTTGCAGTGCAGCCAATAGATGCACGTCATCGTCTACCACCATAACTTTAGCTTCAGCAGGGCCAGTCTGGTCGAGTAGTTGGGCGACTGCTTTGAGTATATCTGCTGGGGGGATAGATTTGTGTAAAAAGCCCGAAGCTCCCAAACGAGCAACTTCTATTCGATCGCTCAATTGATTGTGCCCGCTAAAAACCATTACCGGAATTTCGGGCTTTTCACTGCGGAGTTCGGCTAATAGAGAAAGTCCGTTTTCCTGAGATCTGGAAAATGTCAAATCCAGCAAAATCGCGTCGGGAGGCTGTTGAGAAATCGCATTTCTTGCCGCTT
This sequence comes from Microcoleus sp. B4-C2, assembly GCF_036705265.1. Classification (NCBI taxonomy): domain Bacteria; kingdom Bacillati; phylum Cyanobacteriota; class Cyanophyceae; order Oscillatoriales; family Microcoleaceae; genus Microcoleus; species Microcoleus sp. B4-C2. Next base: position 3,486 of record NZ_JAUBUB010000009.1, on the reverse strand, counting down.
GCGGAGAGTTGGCGACTTCTATCTGGAAGTCGGAACCGGATGCTACTGTTTTGAGTCGATCGCTCCCAAAAGTATCATCATCAACAACCAGCATTCGGCGCTTTTGGGAAACCGCAGGAACTAAATCGCCTTCCGGTTCGGGCGACGGGCGATCGAATATCTGTTTGAGCTGATGCAGAAATTCCTCAATTTGCTGGGCTGTCCCCGGTTTCAAGATGTTTTGAGCCTTGAACAAATGTTCTATCTGGCGCGCAACTTCCGAACCTTTCGGCAGCCCTAACGTTCCCAAAGAACCGACTAATTTGTGAGCTTGGGCCTGGGCTTCCTCGCGCACTTCGCCCTCCAAGCTTCCGCTTTTGAGTTGATCGATCGCGCGATCGAATATCGCCACCTTTTCTATAAAATTAGCTTTTAAATTTCCGCGCATTTGGGCAATCGCATTCAAGACTTTGAGACGGCGCTCGTCTTTGTTTAATTCCTGGCTCGAACCGCTGGATTCAGTAGATAAAGTCTCTTGAGTTTTAGCAGTTTCTGCCGTTTCCTGTCCAACTTGTTGGCTCTCAATCTCCTCCGGCAGACTTTTGAGCCGATAGCCCAATCCGTACACTGTTTCCACTAAATCTACAGTCATCCCGGCTGCTTTCAGCTTCTGCCGCAGCCCCTTGATGTGAGCAGTAACGGCTTCTTCTTGAGGAAATTCGCCGGCCGACCAAATGCGATCGAGGATGGCGCTGCGACTGAAAATGCGCCGGGGATTTCTCAGGAAAAGTTCGAGCAAATTGTACTCTTTGGGAGTCAAGTGCAGCACTTTTTCGGCATAAGTTACTTCGGTAGTGTCCGGGTTGACTTGCAGTTTTTCCCAGGTCAAATTTGTACTCGACAAAGTTGCCTTACCCCGGCGCAGCAAAGCCCGAATTCGAGCGATTAATTCTTCGAGATTAAAGGGTTTGACCACATAATCGTCTGCACCGGCCTCTAAACCTTGGACTCGATCGTTGCTGCTATCTAGCGCTGTCAGCAGTAATATCGGCATTTGGCAGCCGGACGATCGCAATTTTCGACACAAACTAATGCCATCGAGTTTAGGAATCAGCACATCCAAAACAATCAGGTCGTAATCGTATGCCTGCACCAAATGCAACGCTGTTTCACCGTCTGCTGCCGCATTCACATTGTAATTGTGAGACTCCAGCGCTTGAGTCAGCAAACTGACTGTAACTGTGTCATCTTCTACCAGCAGGATTTTCATAAACGTCACCTGTCCTTCCAACTATTATTGGAATTTTTTAGAGGTTTTTGGGGCTAATTAAATAGCCTTTTTACAACTGAATGGAAAAATTCCCCACCTTCAGTATAACAAATATTATTATTGAAATAGTATAAGTGTCAATTATTCTTGTGATTTTATTTGTTTTCCTATCGTAATATTTCATTAGATTCTGGCTTGGATTTTAGGGCTTTTTGGACTTCAACGCCTGCTGAATTTTTTGAATCAAATATTGCGAGGAATCTTGATTTCTCACTAAATCTTCCAACTCGGAAGCCGCCACTTCTGTGTGTTCTATTTCTCGAACTAAAGAATCAGCGGTAACACTTTTTATGACTCCCAAAGGTTCTTGGATAGCGGTCAACGAATTGAAATTTTTTTCCGCTATTAATTCTTCCAACTCTAATAGGGCCATTTCGGCGCGATCGATCTTGATAGTCACGGATTTAGCCACATTAGCACCCGCTCTTGCTGCCTCCGTGAGTTCGTGAACTCGAAGTTTAAATCGGCTGGCAATTTGCTCCATTTGAGTCCCCAATTCAAAAGTTTTACTTGCCAGTCTGCCAATTTCTAGACTCACTTTACTCAGGCCGCTGGGCTGACTTCCCATTTGATTGGTAACTACAGCCACCTGTACTGCTAAATGCCTGACTTGTTCGATCGCCTCCCGGATGGTTCGGGAAGTGCGGTTAACCGTTTCTAAATCATTAGCTATGGCTTTGCCCACGCCCAAAATTTTATCTGTATTGTTGCAAATAGAATTAGCACCTTGAAAAGTAGCTTGAAATGCTTGGCGACCTTCCGAAGAAATCAGTTTTGCAATCCTCACAAATCGCTGATTCATTTGAGCAATTTCTTCAGCTTGTTTGACCAGCGCCGCTTGATGGGAATTCGGATGAGCCTGGGATTTTTCTGCTTGACGTTGGTAGCTTTTTAAAAGTTCATTACATTCATGAACTTTCGCTCTTTCTTGTTGAATCAGCGCCAAATACTTGTGTCTTTCTAGTCTGTATTTTTGAATAGCTTTGTTGGTTTGTGCTAAAATCTTTGACTGGGCAATCACCAGAGTATGAATGTTCAAAAGGCGGTGGCTCTGGTCTTCCATTACCACAATTATCGGTTCATAAATCAAGTCTCTATGCCTGTTGAAAGACGCTTGGACAGCATCGTCAATTTTCCAGTTTTCCGAAAGCAGCAAAGGCGGAATTCTAATAAAATCTAACAAGGCTCGAATCGGGTGTGACCCGTAAAGTTCTACGCGATCGGGAAAACTCATTTGCTCTCGAAATTTGACGCGAGAAATCATGCCCAATACCTGTGATTCATGAGTAATAATGACTCCCGGCAGGTCGGGTTCTTGCTCAAATCTTTCAGCCACTACCTGTCCTAGAGTTGCAGCGCTCACTTGGAAGTCGTGACACGGCAGATGTCCGATCGTGAAATCGGGGGTGAGTTGAGTTGGATTGCTCATTTACCCGGATAGTGTTAAGTACAAGTTAACAAATTATATATTAATATTATAGCTGGCAAAAGTATAGTCATTTATAGACATGGGGGGCGTTAAGTCCCTCCCCTTTCACTTTTGCTTTGAGCGGATCGACCCGCCTCGGCTGAACTACGCAGCTCCCTATCCCATTGCGGAACGCATTTGGGATTGCTTTTCTGAGAATATTGTACGCTGCATTCACATCGGAATTAATTAGCTGACCACTCGACGTTTTGTACAAACCCCGCTTAATCCGTTTACCAGTAAACACAGGCTCTTTTTCTGTTTTTCCATAAACAGGAATTGGGTCTAAACCTAAAAAACTGGATCGGGATGTGTAGGATTCTTCCTGCACAATTACTGTGATTCCCGCCAACCGAGCTTTGTACTCCAACATTTCAATTAATCGAGAGTGAGGAATACTAACAAAGTTTTGATTGGTTTGCTTCCCTAACTCGATTTCTGTTTTCCACTGCGCGTTCTTGCCAATTACTAGCGTCCCAATCTGCTTGGTTAGCAAAAGGTTAATAATTAGACGGCTAGCATGATGCAAGTAATTATCAACTTTTTGATGGCGACAGCGAGTTAAGCGCTGAATGCGGGGCGAAGTTTTGCTATTCCCTTTTAACTGGGATTGCAATCGTGCTTTCCGCTTATTGTAGAACTGGTTAATCGATTTCAATGGTCGCCCGTTAATCAACAAAGGGATAAATCCCGGTTGATTTGAAGTTAA